>JBHYDF010000017.1:0-37366 GCA_051861145.1 Nostocaceae cyanobacterium | reverse complement strand
AATTCAATCACAATCAGCCGTGAAATAAATTTCCGGCTTAAAGCTAAAACCCGTTTCTAACGGGTTTCAACATTCAATAGTCAGCTTGTAGCTGACTTTAGCTTTTAGCCCGAAATTTATTTCCGGGCTGAATTCAATCACAATCAGCCGTGAAATAAATTTCCGGCTTAAAGCTAAAACCCGTTAGAAACGGGTTCAAACATTCAATAGTCAGCTTATAGCTGACTTTAGCTTTTAGCCCGAAATTTATTTCCGGGCTGACTTTTGTTAATGACTAATGACCAATGACTAATGACTAATGACCAATAACCAATGACTATTTTGGAGAAACAATCAATGCCAATTCAATCCTGTCTTCTTCTGGTTGTGTTAATTTCACATCCACTCCAGGTCCAAAATAGTTAGTCATTTTTTGCTGTTTTTCCTGCCAAACATTAATTGCTAGTTGTGGCGAATCAAATTCTAAAATTAAAGCATAAGCCCCGCTTATTTCCTCTTCTCGAAACCCTGTAATGATTGGCATTCCGTCATCAGAGGGATTTAGACCCAGATAAGATAAAGCCCGATCAAAATGGGCGTCTTGACCGTAACAATAGCGGGTGATGTCTTTGCGAATTTTATTTTGAGTGGTAGTTGCTTGCTGTTCTCGTAGCGTCAAAACTTGTGGTGTAGTTGGTTTGCTTAGGGGTACGGGTTTGAGTTCATTAGCTTTGAGTGCTAGTCCTCCCAAGACTAGGGGAATTCCGTAAAAAAATCCAACAAGATTCAAAGTAGCGTTATTACTCGCGTAGGCGACGACGCCGACACTGGTTAAGATACCGCCGATGGTTATACCTAGCGTTCCCAAAGAAACTTGGCGTAGCATGAATTTAGGTTGATGTTATTTATTAGCACCTCAGTTTTATTATCATCGGCGATCGCTTACTAATTAGGGAAGACCAGAGGCGAAAGTTTCTCTTTTTTTGAGTTAAGTTTAAATGTGAGGAGAGTTCCAGACACAAGGAAAATAATGGATCCACAAACTATCAAAGAACGAATCACCGAAATCCAAAGTAAGCGCGAGTACCTACTAAGCTTGCTAGAACAACCAAATTTAGGAACTTTAAGAATTGACGTTAATCAAGCTTTGGAAGAAATGGATGAGTTAATCGATGAGTATAGACGCACTTTCCCTGAAATGGAATCCAATTAAGCTAAATTAAGCAACAAAATATAAACATCTGCGTTGGTAGCAACCGTTAATTCCCGGTTCTACCGCCGCCTTCCATCACTTCCATACTTCCATCACCCACAATTGAAACTTTGTTGGATTTGCAGCCAACTCACACAAGCTGTATTATTTATCCTCTATTTCAGGCATTTTATAAACGTTCCCCCAACTGCCTAACTAAAGAAACTAGTTCGGTGGTGGGAACATCTTTTTTGCAAAAGGCGTCTAGACTAGCCGTTGCTTTTGCCTCTTGAAATTTTGAGTCCTCCACAGAGGAGTAAGCAATGATCTGAGTGTCGGGGGCAATAGCTTTAATTTGACCGGATGCACTCCAACCATCCATGACTGGCATCTGTAAATCTAGAACTATCACGTCAGGTTGGCAGTCCCTCACCATTTCTACAGCTTCTTGACCATTGCTGGCTAAACCCACTACTTGAATATTTTCCTGAGCAGAAAAAATTAATTGCAAAGTTAAGCGAGTTAGTTCGTGATCGTCAACTACTAAAACCCGTAATGTAGAAGGTTCACAAGACAACATTAACATCCAAGTAAATCAAGAATAAATGTACAACAACCTTTATAGTTTATGAGAACAAGTGGGGCAATTAACTCTATCCTATGGTTGAATAAGTTGTATGTACTTGTGACAATTAATGAGCTTGTGGAGCAATATTAAATTTTTCTAAAAAAGTTCTTATTGTTTTTAATTGTCAAGGTAAACAGAACTCTTTTTTGAATTAATTAAATTGGGAGCGATCGCAGGTGGGTTTGATGCCATAGACATGAGAGTTTTTTGCGAATTAACTTCCGGACAATCTTCGCCAGGTCGCCGTTGAATATAGCTACCATCAGGTTGTAACTCCCATGCTTGACGGTTATCAGCCAACATTATTCCTAAGATTTCTTGCAAATCTTTAGCAATATCCGGATCTTGTATAGGAGTAATTACTTCCACACGGCGGTCAAGGTTACGGGGCATCCAGTCGGCACTACCGATAAAAATTTCCTCTTGACCATTGTTATAAAAATAAAAAATTCGGGAGTGTTCTAAAAAGCGACCAACAATACTAATGACGCGAATATTTTCGCTAATATCTTTTAGTCCAGGACGCAAACAACAAATACCACGTACGATTAGGTCTATTTGTACTCCGGCGCGGGAAGCTTCGTATAAGGTAGATATAATTTTTGGATCTACTAAAGAATTCATTTTTGCCACAATCCTTCCGGAAAATCCGTTTTGAGCATTTTCGATTTCCCGGTGGATCAAAGACAAAAAGCGATCGCGCATATTCACGGGTGCAACTAATAACTGTCGATAAGCCTTTTGTCGAGAGTATCCTGTTAAGAAATTAAATACGTCTGTGACATCAGCCCCTAATTCTTCTCGACAGCTAAACAATCCCAAGTCTGTATAAAGCCGTGCTGTTTTCGGGTTATAATTTCCCGTACCAATATGCACATAGCGGCGAATACGGTCTTGTTCTCGCCGTACCACCATGACAGTTTTACAGTGAGTTTTCAGACCGACTAAACCGTAAACTACGTGAACTCCGACGCTTTCTAAACGCCTCGCCCAGTTAATATTATTTTCTTCATCAAACCGCGCTTTCAGTTCCACCAATACAGATACTTGTTTGCCATTTTCAGCAGCAGCAATTAAAGCATTAATTATTGGTGAATCTCCAGAGGTACGGTAAAGGGTCATCTTGATTGCCAAAACATCTGGATCATGGGCGGCACTGGTAATAAAGCGCACTACTGATGACGAAAAAGACTGATACGGATGGTGTACCAGTAAATCTCGTTCTCGGATGACGGCAAAAAAGTCTTTTCCTTCCTCAATTTCCCGTACTTCTGAAACTATATTTGGTTCGCGAATGCGTTGCAGGCGGGAAGGTACTATAGATTTCCAAGGAGGGTCTTTGAGTTCTGGCAGTGGCAATGACATAAAATACATCAAGTCCCGCAGTCCCAAAAGACCTTCTACTTCATAAACATCAGTTTCTTGTAATTCCAAATCTTCCAATAGTCGGTTACGTATGGCTTCAGGAGTTTGGGATTTTATTTCTAGCCGTACAACATTACCACCAACGCGCCGTTTGCGCAGTTCTTGTTCAATGAAAAGCAGCAGGTCATCTGCTTCATCTTCTTCCAGTGCCAAATCGGCGTCACGAGTAATACGGAAAGGATGATATTCTATTATACCCATCCCTGGAAATAGTGACTCCAAATTATGCGCGATCGCCTGTTCCAAAGGTACGCCAGTCCAAACAGCGGTTTTGCCATTGTGTTGAATTCCCAATTCTGGCGGTAAAGCCAAAAATCGCGGCAAAATTGTGGGAACTTTGACTCTGGCAAAAAATTCTTCTTCGGTTTCTGGGTTTTTGACCACAACCGCCAAATTTAAACTGAGATTAGAAATGTAGGGGAAAGGATGGCTGGGGTCAACAGCTAGGGGAGTAATAACGGGAAAAACTTGTTCCTCAAAGTAATTATCCAGATATTTCCGCTGTTTTTCTGTTAATTCTATATAATCCAGGATATAAATGCCGTGATTTGCTAATAAAGGTCTAAGTTCTTCGTGAAAATGTTGGTGTTGTTGGGCTACCATCGGACGCAGAACAAGGCTAATATCATCTAGCTGTTCTTGCGGAGTGCGGCCATTGAAAGCTAACTGACTAACTTTTGCTTCTACCTGTTGCTTTAATACCGCAACCCGCACCATGAAAAACTCATCTAGGTTAGAGCTAAAGATTGACAAAAACTTCAGACGTTCCAAAAGGGGCGTCCGGGGGTCAAGTGCTTCATGCAACACCCTTCTATTAAACTCTAACCAACTTAACTCTCGGTTGAGATAGTATTGCGAATCGTTGAGATTAATTTGTTGATTGACGGTCTTCTTAGATTTCGCCATGTTCACCCAAAAACAGGCAACAGCAGCCCATACACAGGAATTGGATAGACTCTTCCGGTAAACAAACCAAATGGTTTATATTTTGAAGGTTTTATCTTAAACAGCGGATCGGCTTAATAAACTATAGTAAATGAAATTAACCTTCAGCGGATCTTATTTTTACGGTATATATACTTTTATTTAAAAATTTCAAAAATAATGATTATGAATCTTATTTTTGAGTTCCTTTAGCCTTAAGTGGTAAATTCGACACATAAATGCTCATTGTGGCTTCACCACCAAGACTGAACAAGGAGCATCTTCTACCACTTGACTGCTCACAGAACCTTGAACAATCCGCGTCATACCAGTTAAGCCGCGACTGCCAATGATAATCAAATCAGCCTTGTAAATATTAGCAAGGCGGATAATTTCTTCGGCTGGATCTCCTGTGACGATTTCTATATCGCTTTCAATAGGCAACTGAGCTTGGTAGGATTGCAGTTGTTTTTCAATGTGTAAATAAGAGAGTGTGGTTGACTCTGGGTGAGGGCGATCGGCAGATAGTTCCATTTCTGACTCTGGCGGCGGAATCACATGAGAAAGAACCGCTTTACTATCCTTGGACAGCACCAATTCTTGTACAGTCTGAATAACTCGGTCTGCAATATCCGAAGAGTCCAGAGCTACCAAAATAGTTTTTAACACCGTTCGTGTCTCCAAAAAAGTAGTCCTGAAAAAACTATCGGGCAAATTTCATGTTTAGGTGATACAAACTCTACCCAATAAGGGGTTTAGCTCGTATAGCCTTAAACCTCCAGTCTGACGCCATATTTTGATTTTTGCAAAAACTATAGAAAAAACTTAATAATTATTAGTGGTTAATGGTTCATGGTTCACGGCTATTAACCATTAACTATTAACCATTAACCATTAACCATTAACTATTCCCTATCTTCTTCCTTTTGCACTCGACGTCGTACTGAGTCGGCGTGGGAAGGTAAGCCTTCAGCGATTGCGAGTATATTAATTGCGTCCGCTACTTTTTCCAAAGCGATAGGCGAGTATTGAATAATACTTGAGTGTTTAAGGAAAGTTTCTACTCCCAATGCTGACGCATAACGAGCAGCACCAGAAGTTGGTAAGGTGTGGTTAGGCCCAGCAATGTAATCTCCTACAGCTTCCGGTGTCGAGTGACCTAAGAAAATAGCCCCCGCATGGCGAATGAGTGGTAGTAGCGCCCAAGGATCTTCTATTTCTAACTCTAAGTGTTCGGGGGCAAATTCATTTGAAAGTTCTGCGGCAGCTTCCAGGGATTCTACAATCACTATTAAGCCGTAGTGAGCAAGTGCTTTCTCTGTCAAAGTACGTCTAGGGTGATCCACCAGTTGTCTTTCCACTGCAACTTGCACATTCTTAGCTAAAGCCGCATCCGTTGTAAACAAAATTGCTGCCGCCATTGGATCGTGTTCAGCTTGCGCCAACATATCCGCCGCCACATGGACAGGATTTGCAGTTTCATCGGCAATAATTAATACTTCACTGGGCCCTGCCAAGGAATCAATGCCGACTATGCCGTATACGATTTTTTTTGCCAAGGTGACATAAATGTTACCTGGGCCGGTTATCACATCAACTTTAGGAATCGTTTTTGTACCGTATGCTAAAGCAGCGATCGCCTGCGCTCCCCCTACTCGATAAATTTCCTCTACCCCAGCTTCTTGGGCGGCTACCAACACCGCTGGGTTAATATTTTTCCCGGCTCTTGGTGGTGTAACCATCACTACATGGGGTACTCCTGCCACTTTTGCCGGAATTGCATTCATCAATACAGTACTTACGTAAGATGCACGACCACCGGGTACGTATATTCCCGCATGGTCTACGGGGGTATAGCGCTTGCCCAGCACTACTTCATCATCGCCAAAGTGTACCCAGCTTTTTGGAACTCGTTGACGGTGAAAGGCTTCAATTTGGCGACCAGCCAGCCGAATTGCTTCTAGTAACTCTTTGGAAACCTGTTGGTATGCAGCATCGAGTTCCGAGCCACTGACGCGCAACTCTTCTGGTTTGAGAATTTGGTTGTCGAATTCGGCTGTGTAATGTAATACAGCTTTATCGCCTTGGCGCTTCACCGCCTGCAACACTTCTCGCACTGTTGCTTCTTTGTGAAGCACCTGTTCGTCATGGGTGCGATCGCAGATCCTTTGTAGTTCTGATCTGACGTCTGCCTGCTGAGTAATGATTCGCAGCATGGAGTAAGGACAATGCCAACTTAAGAAAATTCCCGCCTGAGAATCAGTCTTGCTCCTTGCCCTGAGGGGGAAGGGTAGCTAACGCCAACTCTCTTCTCTAGCTTAACCTGGATTTTTTTGATACTTCCATGCCTTTCGGCATATGGTTTGTTCCAGAAGACGACTAATGGCAAAATTCCGACTTGGCTTTTGACTAACCTAACACTGGGAAAGCCAAACTGCCTATGGCGGAAAGCGGCTGTATCAATTCCTACTTTCTTTTTTTGCCATTCCTGTAAATTTGCGGTTAATAATATGCGTGTTTTCACATGCAGTCGCCCTTTTCTGGGATAGTTAGAATCTGTTGTATAATTTTTGCCTATTTTTTTTCTAATTTACTAGCTAGCATTACTGTATAGGCGCTAGCGATCGGGTGTTTATATTTAAACCCTTTAACTTTAGCCATTCATTGGTTCTTACCTCTAACAATACATCCCCTTTAGGGACAGACTAAGTTTAAGGCTATTGCCACCACTTTGTAACTAGTGGTGAAATTGGATGATGTTGTACTCGAGTACTTAATTTTAGCGTATTTCTAGTGATGAAAACAAAATAGGCGTGGTAGTTTCATACATTATGTAAAAAAAACTTATCTTGACAGCAGAGACGCCGCGTTGAGATGCCTCTACCCGACTCCTTACTGTTATGGATCAAGAAGAGGCAAACATTTTTGTGCTTGAATCGCAAAGTTAATTAGATGATAAGAGAAATTTTGCAGAAGTATTGTCAATTTTTTTAACCAAGGATTATAAAGTAAATATACTTATTTAAGTTTTCTAAAAATCTAAATAAAATTCTGTCACTAATTTAACAAAAAATTATTGTTCAATAGCGTAGTCAAGTAAAATTTGACAAATAAATGATTCAAACTTATCAAAAATTTTGTTTTCTAGTAGAGGAAATTTATGAATTAACCAATTATGAATCGCTATATTTTTACTTAGTATAGCTTTGCGTAAAATCCTAGTGTTTTTAATTTGGAATTAGGCATTTTGAAGTACTAAATAAATATATGCATTATATTTTTAAAAGCAAACAAAGAAGATTTTTATTTTTCCAGCAATTATTTATATTTTCATTAGTTTTGTTAGTGGTGTTTTTGAGCAGTATTTTGACAAAATTGCCCGACAGTAGCAAAGCTTTTGCGACAAGCACAGTAACAACAATACAGCTACCGCTTTCTACCCGTGGGGCAAAAATCATTGATGCCGCAGGTAAAACAGTATTACTTAGGGGTGTCAATTGGTTTGGTATGGAGACAGAATCTCATTCTCCTCACGGCTTGTGGAAGCGTGATTATAAAGAAATGCTAGCCCAGATTAAGAGTTTGGGATATAACCTAATTCGGTTGCCTTATTCAGTAGAAACACTAAATAGTAATAATGTTACTGGTATTGACTTCAGCATTGGCAGTAACAAAGAACTAGAAGGGAAAACACCTTTGCAGGTGATGGACTTAATTATCCAGGAAAGCGATCGCCAAGGATTATTAATTTTACTAGACTGCCATCGCCTCAATAATAAACGCATTCCTGAATTATGGTATGGAGACGGTTTTACAGAAGCCGACTGGATTAATACTTGGAAAATGTTAGCCAGCAGATACAAAAATCAAGCTAACGTTATTGGTGCAGACTTAAAAAACGAACCACACGGAAAAGCTAGCTGGGGAACCAATAACTTACTTACCGATTGGCGACTTGCAGCAGAACGTGCTGGCAATGCAATTCTTAATGTTAACCCGAATTGGTTAATTGTAGTCGAAGGGGTAGAAAAAAATGTCCCAGGACAAAAACTAAAGTTCCATTGGCAGGGGGGCAATTTAGAAGGCGTGAAGCGCTATCCAGTACGTTTATCTAATCGCCGTAAACTAGTTTATTCTCCCCATGAATACGGCCCTGGGGTGTATAATATGCCTTACTTTTCCGAAAAAAACTTTCCCAGAAATTTGAGCGATCGCTGGCAAATAGGATTTAACTATATTTCTAGTGAGAATATTGCCCCAATTTTGATTGGAGAATTTGGAGGACGCCAGGTAGACAAAAATTCCAAAGAAGGAATTTGGCAAAATGAATTAGTCAAATACATCAAAAAGAAAAACTTGAGCTTTGCTTACTGGAGTTGGAATCCCAACAGTGTCGATACAGGGGGTATTTTGTTAGATGATTGGCAAAATATTGATATACCTAAGCAACAATTGCTATCGCAAATACTGCCTGTGAGAGTTAGGAGTTAGGAGTTAAGAGTTAAGAGTTAATGGTTAATAATTCACAAAACAAAATGATGAACTACTAACTCCTGTAGAGACGCGCTGTTTGAAGCGTCTCTACAACTCCTAACTCCTAACTCCTAACTCCTAACTTTGTTTAATTTATTCCTCGTCTTCGTCGAATTCGTCTTCGTCCTCGAATTCGTCTTCCTCCTCCTCATCAAGGTCGTGGACTTCACCAGGAATCAGATCATCATCATCATCCAAAAACGACTTTTCAGCACGTCTGTTACCAAATGCTTCCCCGACTCCAAGAGTTGGTGATTCCAAACTGTAGGTGCGGGCTGTACGATCATCCAGCACCATATCTAATGGATCTTCAACTTCATCCAAAACGCTGTTAGTTATTCCTTCAGTATAGTCTTCGACTATACCCGGTTCTTCATAGGTATTAAAGCCTGTACCAGCAGGAATCAGTCGTCCGATGATCACGTTTTCTTTCAAACCGCGCAGCCAGTCGGATTTACCTTCAATTGCTGCTTCGGTTAGTACCCGTGTTGTTTCTTGGAAGGATGCAGCAGAAATAAAGCTATCGGTGTTCAAGGATGCTTTGGTAATACCCAATAATACAGGAGTGTATTGTGCCCTAGCACCACCAGTGATTGACATAGCTTCATTCACCTGTTCGACTTGGCGCAGTTCTACCAATTCGCCGGGCAGCATGGTAGTATCACCACCGTCATCTATCCGCACTTTCGAGGTCATCTGCCGAACAATCACTTCAATGTGTTTATCGGCAATATCAATGCCTTGGGATTGATACACCAACTGCACTTCATTCACCAGGAAGGTTTGTACCTTCTGCAAGGCTAAGCTAGCACATGCATAAACTCCTTCCTCAGAACCAAGGTTAAAGAAGATTTCCAAGATTTCGTGTGGATTCGCCGGACCGTCTGTTAGCGTTTGCCCTGCACTTACATTTTGTCCATCGGAAACTATTAGGTTCTGACCAGGACCAAGCGTATAATCTGTGACTACACCGTTAGATTCAATCACTTTCGCGGCGATCGCTTCATCGCCATCGCCGTAAACTGCCTTGACTTCTCCGGCGCGTTTTGCTAAAATACACGCTTCTTTTGGTTTACGAGCTTCAAGTAGTTCCTCAATCCTGGGCAAACCTTGAATAATGTCTCCAGTCTTGGCACGTTCATAAACCAACATCACCAAGTTATCGCCGCGCTGTACCAAATCGCCGTCTTCTACCTGCAATACAGCACCAGGGCTGACGCGATAGGGGCGACCGGCACGGATTTTAACTTCCCATCCTTGGGGGGCTAGGGAGGAAGAAGCTTCACCTGTTGACTGTGTACCCCTGCCTCCTGCGGCTTTCACGGCTACGACTTGCCCAGATTCCTCGCCAAACATTCCAGGGGCAATTTCTGCACCTTCGACCAACAAATCGCCCACCTTTACCTTGGGCTGATCGGTACAATTCATGGACACCATATCGTTATGGCGCAATACTAAACAGCGGCGAATCGCTTCCGTGCCTTTTTGTACGCCGCGCACAATACCCCCTTCTTTACACAGAATTTGGGTACGTGCTACTACAGCACCAGGAGCAATAGTTTGTCCGTCCTCAACTTCCAAAGAGGTCTGGGTACTACCTTGAGTGGCGTCGGCGGCAATGTCCCGACGAATCGTCAAGGATTCCAAAATCACCAATTGCAAGCGCTGAATATCTGAGTCATTGCTATCAGGTAGCAATTCGATATCCGCAGCCAAGGGGGACGCGGTGTGGTCTTGTTCGCCTTCTTGCTCGATTTCCAACACTAGCTGGGTTCGCAGCAGTTCCACACCTTCAACAGACCGGACGCGCTCAGAATCTTTATAAGGCAGTCGCTGTACAGCACGCAACTCAATCGAACGCCCAGTTTGCTGGCTTGCTGATGTGGTGGATGGTACATCAGGTTGGTTGGGTACGGGGAACTCAACTACGGGACGGGAAAGCAGCGCTGGGCCTTCGGGAGACTCTACATACTGGATGTAACGCAATTCGTTGAAGACTTGCCCCAGCAATTCTTCTCCAGCTTGAACAAAAGTATTATCTTTGCTCATCACTGCTTCTGGATCGTCTACCATAAGCAGTTCGCCTGGCTTAATCACCACTTCCCGCAGAATGTCATTTTTCTGGGTAACTTCGATAACGCCGCTGTTTTGGCAGAAGATATCCTTAACTACCTCGGTACCAGCTTCAACAAACTGACCGTCTTCTACCAACAGCAAGGAAATATCTTTATTTACTTCGTGGCTTTCTTCAGGAATCCATAATAGGGTTCCGCCCTGCACCACTTCATAACCTTGCTTGGCTTTACCTTTTTTCTGGACTTCTACACCAGCGAATTTCAACATCCCACCTGTGGAGGTGCGGTAGCGGTCATCAATCAATTCGGCTACTACTTGACCATTTTGCACTTTTGTGCCTGGTGTTGCTCTCAGGTTAAAGACCTGGTTGTTACCAGTGGTTACTAAGTAGTTGTTTTTACCTTGAGAACTTTGGACAGTAACGGTTGCTTGGTCTAAAACAACAGATGCGGTGATAATTTCAATTTCCCGTGTACCCTTACCAGGTGTAGCTTCTGGCAAACGTACTACGCCTCCGTGCTGAGTGGTGAGCTTGGTTTCTGCCAAAACTCCATTAGTAGCTACGGTATCGTTTTCTTTGACTACCAATTCGGCTCCCGGTGGTAAGTTGTAAACTTCCCCAGATAAAATCCAAATCAAACCACCCCTTGCTGCTGTGGTAGTAGTGTTGCCCTGACGGTCAGTTTTTTGCTCTGCGACCACATCAGCAAACTTAACTTCCCCTGCCAAGTCAGAAGCTACATCTTTAACAGCTTTTTCTGTATTAATCCGGGTTGTACGTCCACCGATCGCAACTTCTGCGACTAACTGACCCAACTTAATCTTTTGTCCATCACTGACGTACAGTGTTGAACCTTGGGTAACAGGAATTTCCTTGTTACCACTGTCTGATGATGTGGATTCCAAAACCAAAGTGTTGTTGCTTTCCACATACAAAGCATCTTCCCCGTGGCGAGTACGATATTGTCTTGTCCGCATCCTCTTCGGAAAGCGAATCGTACCAGCCATTTCTGCGCGTACTTGTTTTGCCACTTCACCAGTGAATACACCGCCTGTGTGGAAAGTACGCATGGTCAGCTGAGTACCCGGTTCACCGATACTCTGTGCTGCAATAATACCTACAGCTTCGCCTAAATCCACCATCTTCGCGTGGGCAAGACTCCAGCCATAGCAGTGTTGACACACCGATCGCGCTGCTTCACAAGTCAAGGGCGATCGCACAAAAACTTCTTCTACGCCAGCTTTTTCTAGGTTGCGTGCCAGTTCATCAGAAATGGGGGTATTTCGTGCTGCCAACACTTCTTTGGTTTTGGGATGCAGCACATCTTCGGCAACTACCCGCCCCAGCAAGCGTGTACCAAGATTAATTAAAGTCTTGCTACCTTCTTTCATTGACCGCAGGGGGATACCACGAGAAGTGCCGCAGTCAAATTCTCGGATAATCACATCCTGAGATACGTCCACCAGACGACGGGTGAGATAACCAGAGTCTGCTGTCCGCAACGCCGTATCTACCAATCCCTTACGCGCACCGTAAGAAGAAATAATGTATTCCGTGACCGTTAGACCTTCACGGAAATTAGTTTTGATCGGCAAGTCAATAATTTCCCCTTGCGGATCTGCCATCAGTCCCCGCATTCCCACTAACTGCCGCACCTGGGAAATATTACCCCTAGCTCCGGAAAACGCCATCATGTATACAGAGTTGAGGGGATTAGTTTTCTCAAAGTGGGTAACAACTTCGTCTTTCAACGCTTCTGAAGTACCATTCCAGGTATCAATTACTTTCTGGAATCGTTCCACTTCAGTAATTTCACCACGTTGGTAACGTTCTTCGGTGGCGCGAATTTCTGCTTCTGCTGCTTCTAAAAGTGCCCGCTTACTGGGTGGTACCATCAGGTCTTCCACACTGATAGAAACCCCTGCTTTAGTGGCGTAGCGGAATCCCAAATCTTTTAACTTGTCCGCCATCACCGCCGTCCGCGCGGTGCCGTAATTCATAAAAGCCCAAGCAATCAAATTTCTCAGTTGAGCCTTGCGAACGACGCGATTGCGAAAAATCATTTTTTCGTTAGTCATTTGTCATTAGTCCTTAGTCATTAGTTAAGAGTTAGGAGTTATGAGTTATGAGTTAGGAGTTAGGAGGCACGGAGTTATGAATAAGAAATAATTCATCATTCATAACTCTTAACTCCTCACTCCTCACTCCTCACTCCTAACTTGCTAACGCTTCCTGAATCGCCTTATTGTAAATAACGCGACCTGCTGTAGTGTAAATATACTGAGAAATTAAATTTCCTTGAGCATCCTGTCTGATGCGACGGAATTTATACCGCAATGTCTGGCTACCATCACCATTGTCGATGACCTCTAACGGCTCGTTATCTGCTTTGTCTGTCTCTACTTCGCCGTCAAAACGGACGTAGATATAGGCGTGCAAGTCAACTTGCTCTTGCTCATAAGCCATAATTACGTCATCTAAAGAAGCAAAATACCGTCCCGCACCTTTCATCGCATCTGGGTTTTCTGCGGTTAAGTAATATGCTCCCAATACCATATCTTGGCTAGGCGTGATAATTGGCTGACCTGTAGCTGGTGACAAAATATTGTTAGAAGCCAGCATCAACAATCGCGCTTCGGCTTGTGATTCTAGAGACAACGGTACGTGTACCGCCATTTGGTCGCCGTCAAAGTCAGCGTTAAACGCTGGACACACCAACGGGTGTAATTGAATTGCTCTTCCTTCCACCAAAATTGGCTCAAAAGCTTGAATACCCAAGCGGTGTAGGGTTGGAGCGCGGTTTAGTAGAACTGGGTGTCCTTCAATTACTTCTTCTAATACATCCCAAACACTTGGATCAGAACGAGAAATCAGTTTTTTCGCAGCTTTAATATTGTTCACCATCCCGCTCTTAATCAGGCGGTGGATCACAAACGGCTGAAATAGCTCAATTGCCATTTCTCGTGGTAAACCGCACTGGTGGATATTAAGCTTTGGCCCTACCACAATTACGGAACGTCCGGAGTAGTCCACCCGTTTACCCAACAGGTTTTGACGGAAACGCCCTTGCTTACCTTCGATAATGTCTGACAAAGACTTCAGCGGTCGGTTATTTGCCCCTACCACTGTCCGTCCACGACGACCATTATCAATCAAAGCGTCTACCGCTTCTTGCAGCATCCGCTTTTCGTTGCGAACGATAATCTCTGGTGCTAAAATTTCTTGTAGCCTTGCCAGACGATTATTACGGTTAATCACCCGGCGATACAAATCGTTTAAATCGCTGGTTGCGAACCGTCCGCCGTCCAGCTGCACCATTGGGCGCAAGTCGGGGGGAATGACGGGAATTACCGCCATTACCATCCACTCTGGTTTGGAGCCAGTAGCAATAAAGTTGTCAATTACCCGTAAACGCTTAATCAGCTTTGCCCGTTTTTGACCTTTGGCGCTGGTAATTTCTTCCCGCAAACTTTCCGCTTCTTGTTCTAAGTTGATATCGGCGAGTAGACGCAACAAAGCTTCTGCACCAATACCTACTTCTACTCCCTCAAGCGCAGAATCTTCGCTATAAATCTGGTCTTCTATTTCCAACCACTGATCTTCACTGAGTAGCTGTTTATAACTTAAGGTTTCGGCATTTCCGGGACTAAGAACTACATAGGAATTGAAATAGACTATTTGCTCTACATCCCGCAGGGGCATATCCAGCAGGATGGAAATATAGCTAGGAATACCTTTGAGATACCAAACGTGAGCTACAGGTGCGGCGAGTTTGATGTAGCCCATACGGTGGCGACGCACTCGTGATTCTGTGACTTCCACACCGCAGCGTTCGCAGACAATACCCCGATGGCGTACTCTTTTATACTTTCCGCAATGACATTCCCAATCTTTTGCCGGGCCAAAGATGCGCTCACAAAACAAACCATCCATCTCTGGCTTGAGAGTCCGGTAGTTAATCGTTTCTGGCTTGGTGACTTCACCGACTACCTGACCGTTAGGTAATGTTCTTTCACCCCAAACGCGTATGCGTTCTGGTGATGCCAAGCCGATTTTAACGTAGTCAAACTGATTTGTTTGGGCTGCTCTCATCTGTGTTTCTTACTGCTGCATTAATTAAGTAGTGATGATTTCACAAAAGGCACGGGCGTAAATAGCCGTGCTAGGAGGAATATTTAGTTGTGAGTTGAGAGTTAGGAGTTATGAGTTATGAGTTATGAGTTTTTTTAACTCCTAACTCCGCGCCTCCTAACTCCTAACTATTTATTTACTCTTCTTCTTCTAGCGACTCGCGAGAAAGAGATTCATAGGTGGGACGTGGAGGTGTGCGACGGTTTGATTGATCAGCCATCAAATCAACTTCCACATCTAAGGAACTACCGTCTGACTGAGTTTCTACTTTGTGGACGGCAATATCTAAACCTAGAGATTGCAATTCTCGCATCAACACTTTGAAGGATTCTGGTGTACCAGGTCGAGGAATTGCTTTGCCTTTAACGATCGCATTTAACGCTTCATTTCGTCCCTGCATATCGTCAGATTTGACTGTTAACAATTCCTGCAAGGTGTAAGCTGCACCAAAGGCTTCCAATGCCCACACCTCCATTTCTCCAAACCGCTGACCACCTTGCTGTGCTTTACCACCCAAGGGTTGTTGAGTAACCAAAGAGTACGGGCCTGTAGAACGAGCGTGAATTTTATCGTCTACTAGGTGTACCAGCTTCAGCATGTAAGCTACACCTACAGTTACTGGCCTGTCAAAAGGTTCGCCGGTACGTCCGTCATACACCATGATTTTGCCAGCGTTATCGGGATTAAATACCCACTTCTTACCTGTTTCATCCCGTGCTTCTTGCAATTTGCCATGCACAATTGAACGGGACGCCTCTTCGCCGTACATTTCGTCAAAGGGCGTAATCTTAAACCGTACTCCCAAGTTTTGACCAGCCCAACCCAACAAACACTCGAATACTTGTCCGACGTTCATCCGGCTGGGTACGCCCAAGGGGTTGAGGACGATATCGACTGGGCTACCATCGGGCAAGTAGGGCATATCTTCCATTGCTAATATCTTGGAAATAATCCCCTTGTTGCCGTGGCGTCCTGCCATTTTGTCGCCAACTTGGATTTTACGCTTTTGTGCTACATATACCCGGACTACCATGTTGGCTCCCGGTGGTAGTTCATCACCCTGTTCGCGGGTAAAGATACGCACGTCAACGACGCGACCTTTTTCACCGTTGGGTACACGTAGGGAATTATCCCGCACATCTCGCGCTTTTTCACCGAAAATTGCCCGCAAGAGCTTTTCTTCTGGTGGTTGGTCAGATTCACCTTTAGGAGTAACTTTACCTACCAAGATATCCCCAGCTTCTACCCACGCACCGATACGGATGATCCCCTGTTCGTCTAGGTTCCGTAGGGCATCTTCCCCGACGTTAGGAATTTCTCTGGTGATTTCTTCTGGCCCCAGCTTGGTCTGTCTAGCCTCAATTTCATATTTTTCAATGTGAATTGAGGTGTAGACATCATCCTGCACCAGTCTTTCGGAAATCAAAATCGCGTCTTCGTAGTTGTAGCCTTCCCAAGGCATGTAAGCAACGACGATGTTTTGTCCCAGTGCCAATTCTCCACCCTCGGTGGAAGAACCATCCGCCAATACCTGACCAGCAACAACCCGTTCACCGATACGTACCAGTGGTTTTTGATTTAGGCAGGTGTCTTGGTTGGAACGCTGGTACTTAGAAAGGAAGTACTTAATTTCTGGAGTGTTCGGTTTAGGACGTACGCGAATTTCTGTAGCGTCTACATAGGTGACGTCTCCATCTGTGCGCGATACTATCACCATCCCGGAGTCACGCGCCCCCTGAGCTTCTAAGCCTGTACCTACTAAAGGACGCTCTGGCTTAAGCAGGGGTACTGCCTGCCGTTGCATGTTCGATCCCATTAGTGCCCGGTTTGCGTCATCATGTTCCAAGAATGGAATCATGCTTGTAGCAACCGACACTATTTGTACTGGTGAAACTGCGATATAGTCTACTTGTTCGGGTGTTGTGGTAGAGAATTCCTGGCGATAGCGCACTGGTACTTGGGGACCAAGCAGGTAGCCGTTTTCATCTACAGGCGCATCACCTGCCGCAACCCGCAAGTCGTCTTCTTCGTCGGCAGTCATGTATACTGCTGGCAAGTCATACCGGACACGGGCATTTTCTACAGGACGGAAGGGGGTTTCTAAGAAACCGTACAGGTTCACCCGCGCATGGGTTGCCAAAGAACCAATCAAACCAGCGTTGGGACCTTCTGGTGTTTCGATGGGGCAAATGCGTCCGTAGTGGGATGGGTGAATATCTCGGACGGCGAAACCGGCGCGTTCACGAGTCAAACCACCAGGCCCAAGGGCAGATAAACGACGTTTATGGGTCAATTCTGCCAGTGGGTTGGTTTGATCCATGAACTGCGACAATTGGCTAGAACCGAAAAATTCCTTAATCGCTGCTACCAAGGGTTTGGGGTTAACCAAGGAAGCAGGAGTCAGAACTTCGGCATCGGATACGGTCATCCTTTCTCGGATAATTCTCTCGAGACGGTTTAAACCTACCCTTACCTGGTTTTGCAGCAGTTCACCAACGCTTCTGACTCGGCGATTTCCGAGGTGGTCGATGTCGTCGGTGTTACCGATGTCGTACTCTAGGTTAATCAGGTAATCCACCGCAGCCAAGATGTCTTGGGAAGTTAGTACCCGCATTGTTTCGGGCACTTGCAGGCGTAATTTTTTGTTGAGCTTGTAGCGTCCGACACGTCCTAAATCGTAGCGCTTGGCATCAAAGAAGCGGGAGTCGAGTAGCTGTTGTCCACCTAAAACTGTGGGTGGTTCACCAGGACGCAGTTTGCGATACAACTCCATCAGGGCTTCTTCTTCGGAAAATTGCCCTTCTTTCTCGATAGTTTTTTGGAAGTATTCGGGGTGGCGTAAGGCGTCAAATATTTCGTTGTCTGACAGCCCTAAAGCTTTTAGGAGTACCTGTGCCGAAAGTTTACGGGTTTTGTCGATGCGAACCCACACTAAGTCGTTACGGTCTGTTTCAAATTTCAGCCAAGCTCCCCGGTTAGGAATTAAACTAGCTGAATAAGTACGCCGTCCGTTTTTGTCGATTTCGGATTTGTAGTATACCCCTGGCGATCGCACGATCTGATTGACAATCACACGCTCGGCACCGTTAATAATAAACGTGCCGCGCTCGGTCATCAACGGCAAATCCCCAATAAAAACTTCTTGTTCCTTGATTTCCCCTGTTTCTTTGTTAATTAAACGGGTGGGTACATACATTTGTACCGCGTAGGTGCTGTCCCGCCGTTTTGCTTCGTCAACGTCGTACTTTGGCTCCTTAAGTTTGTAATTCTGACCTAAAAAGTGCAGCTCGAGTTTGCCGGTGTAGTCAGTAATTGGACTAAAGGAGTTAAGTTCTTCTATCAACCCTTCCTCTAGAAACCAACGAAAACTAGAACGCTGGATTTCAATTAAGTCGGGCAGCAGAAAGGCTGGTTCCATAATAGATTCGTTAGTCATGCCTCAACCTTTAACCTGGTTATTTTTATGGGTGTGCGGGAACTTCTCCTTACACCACCTGCGGGATGCAGGTGCAGGCAAACGGAGCAATTAAACCTGGAAAGAGCAATTTTGGCAAGGGGGGTTATTGCCCTTTTTTTTGGGGGCAATACTTGCCAATAGCTCACTATTTGCTTGATTCCCCAAAGCAGATGGTTCAGCTTTGCCGATATGTATTTTGCTTTCCTCACTTCCCCTCCGAAAACCGCGTTGTTTTACCGCCGCAGCTCTTTTACTGTTGCCGTGATGAAGTTTGCTGTCTTTCTACCCAGAGCGATGATATCCTAATACAGAGGGAATACTCTCCTTAGTCTGGTTTTCATGCTTTTTGCTTGATGTTTACGGGTGTTACTCACAAGACAATTACGTTTAAGAATTTTCTATAAATTTAATATTGAGCTGCTTTTTCAAGCCAAAATTTTGCTCTACCTTGATCGAAAGGGATAGTTGTCATAGGTTCTAAGAGCATCCGCTTGTAGAGATAGGTGGATGGTCAAGTGGATGGTAGTACAACTCTTGGTCTGAAAAGTAAATTTTTGCTTCCTTAAACATTATGACGCAAGGAAACGTTTTTTGGAGGGAATAATCTTAGCATATTTTTTTTGACCTCCGCATATTTTTTCTCAAACAACCCCAAGGGAATATACACAAACATATTTTTTTGGTTATAATCCCAAGCCAAATAATAGGGATACACACAAGGATACTTCTTTAGTTATAGTGCCAAGTTAAATAATTTACAGGCATTTTGGGTAGTGATAGCCGCGATATTTTCTACGGTTTCCCCCCGTAGGTGGGCGACTTGTTCGGCTACATAGCGAACATAAGCAGGTTCGTTACGCCGTTCGCCCCGTTTGGGAACCGGAGCCAAAAAAGGACAGTCTGTTTCTATTAACAGGCGATCGCTCTTCACTATCGCGGCTGACTCTTGGATTAGCTTGGCATTTTTAAATGTAACAGTACCACTAAAGCTGATGTAAAAGCCTAAATCCAGAAACCATTCAATTTCTTCTGGCTTTCCACCCCAGCAGTGCATTACACCCCGTATGCTATCTCCTTTCAGATGTTTCCATTTTTCCAGCACTTTTCTGACTTCTTCTTGTGCGTTACGACAGTGAATAATCACTGGTAAGTTGAGTTCAGCGGCTATCGCTAGTTGCGCCTCAAACACTATGTGCTGTTGCTCATAGTTATCAGCTTTGTAAAAATCTAGCCCTGTTTCCCCAATTGCTACTACTTTAGAATTGGAACAAGCCAAAGATTTTATTTCATCTTTTGTTTGCTCATTCCATTGATCTGCATCTAAGGGATGCAAGCCAACAGCAATGCTGAGTTCCGGAAAACGCTCAGCTAATTTAGCAATTCCCGAAAATTCCGCTGGCTCAACACAGGAATGTACTAAATGTACTACACCTGCTTCTTGCCATCGCGATCGCACTGTTTCTATGTCGGACTCAAAAACGTCAAAGTTTATATGGACGTGAGTATCAATCAACTGCATTTTAGTCATCTGTCAAAACTATATGATCTATAGTTCATGGCTAATAGTCAATAGTCTAGGACTTATTGACTATTGACATTGACTATTGACTATTGACTATTGCGCAGCTGCTGCTACTTGGCTATGAGCTTTTAGTCTCTGAGCTAATTTAGATTTTTTTCTTGCGCCGTTATTAGGATGGAGAACGCCTCGCTTCACCGCTTTATCGATTTTGCTGTAAGCTTCCGACATCCGAGTTAATGCTTCTTGCTTTGATTCATCAGTCGGGTTTGCTGCATAGGTTTCTACAGCAGCAAAATATTTTTTCATCAGCGTTTTTACCGCTGATTTGTAAGCTTTATTACGCAAGCGATTGCGTTCTGCGATTTGGGCGCGTTTTAGAGCAGACTTTGTATTCGCCACAGTCAGTTCCAGTAAGACTATAAATTATGTACACACACTACTAGACTTACTAATATAGCATCCATAATGCCAATGTTAAGATTTCAGAGAAAAAACTCACGCTTTTGTTTTCCAGCGTACATATCATGTAAAATTCCTTTCATAAAAAAATATTCCTTAAATTACATCTTGCAAAGTGCCAGAAAACAGTCATAAAAATAACTAACGTATTTAGGTCTTTTCGACTGCACTTACATCCGCCTGGGACTATAAGTCCCAGTCTCATAGTACAAGTCCTCTAAAAGAGGACTACGACGCAGAATTTTACCTGTTATCAAATTTGTTCGTTTTGATCCAACAATACGTAGTTTTTGTTCAAGAGGTACAAGATATAGGCCTGCCACTAGCGACGATAAGCTAAGCTTAACGCCTAAAGGCCTATCGCGCTTCAGCAAATGAAAGAAACACATTGGACTGAAAATTCTAAAACCCTTGCCGTATCAGGATTTTAAAATGTGCATCTTAGGAGTTCAAGCGCACAGTTTACCCTTAATCAAAATAGAGCCTCCGGTACGCACGCAAACGGAATATGGGCACGCATTCGATTAAAACCAACTTATTGACATTTTTAACCCATTTTAATGGGTTTGTCCCAGACGTGCCATGGCACGTCTCTACATAACCGGAACTTTAGCTCCAAGCTTTTTGCTAGTGCAAGATGTCAAGTTCATCCGGCTTAGCAAAACCAGAAGTTCGAGAATCTAGTTGCCAGCAATGGTAAAAATGAATCAAACTCCTGAAGTTTTAGATTTTTTTGTTTTCTTTAGCTCTAGACTACCTGTCTTACCCACAGGTGTAAAAACATCTAAACAGCAGCAACCTATCACAACGGGTAAATAGCAGTGGTGCAAAAAACCTCAAGAGATAAAAATCACGAAAAGTTATTTTTGAAAAATAAAACAGTAATAAGATTTTTGTTTTCTACTGGCAACTTGGCGAAGTGTCATGGCTTATATGTCTATGATATTCGCCAAACGTGATGAGCGTCAACACTTAGTTAGACGTTCAATTTATTACTCTCTATTTACAAGCATTAGACGTAAGCTTTTTTATAATCCTTTAACCGTATTTTAACTTAAATCTGAGAACACGTTGTGCTAAAAATTTAGCATATTTGCCATTACAGTAAGTTTGTATTATATAAATCAGGTATGAATTATTACTTAAAAAATCAAATTAATTATAATGTTTTTAAATTAACAGCTAACTCCAATAAGTAATTTGGAAAATCAAAACCAATATTTAAAACATAATTTTTCTCAGTATATAAAAATAGGAATGTGACAGTGCAATGCATTTAAATAGGCAACCACAATAGTTACAAACTTATGTTTACCTGCTAAGTCAATTCTATACAATGTAGTTAAAGTTTCTTAATTTACGGTAAATTCAATGTTTTTTACTAGCTCTTCATCCGTATCATGTAGTAAAAAATAAATTTAAGTGGTAAATTGAACACTAACATACTTAAAAGATTCACTGACAGCAATAAAAGCTTAAACCAACTAGATTATTCGATAAACGGTATTTTTTGTTACTGTATTCTAGTTATAGGCTTTTGAAAACAGTACATCTACGTATAAATATTATGACACTATCTGCACTAGCAAAATTTTTCTTACCACCTGCGATCGCTGCCACAGCTGTTTTTTCGGCGATGACAGTACCACTCGCAGCGATAGGCGATCGGCAAATTAATATCCAATTTCAAGAAGAACCTTTCTTTTTCGGTAAACTTAGGGACGTAGCTACACCATACGTCGTATTGGCAACAGCACTCAGTCTTGGAGCTGGAATTTCTGCTGCTGCTATCTGTGGGTGGCGGCATTCTTCTAGAAAAACGGTGGAGTTTCAAGATCAGCTGTCTACATTAGAGAAACACCTACAGGAAAAGGATGAGTTGCTCAAAGAACTCAAACAGTCAGAGTCACGATTACAAATTACTGGACTAAACAGCTTTTTAGATGATGAAGCGGCTTTTGAAGGAACTGCAAGTCCAAAAGTCTTCGCTACAAACGTATCTCAACCTGTAGTGGCACAAACTTCAATATTAATCCACGAACCAACTGCAAAACCTGTATTACAGCCGACAGCAACACAGAAGACAAATGAGAATAGTACTGCTGCGACGGCTGCGGCTGCATTTGCTTCTGCTCAAACTTTCTTGGGTTATACTCATACCAAGACTAACAACACCAAAGAAACTGCTGTTCTTGTTGAAGCTGACAAGACATCAATCACACCAGCAGAGTTTGAAGAGCTACAAAAACAACTCCGAGAGATGATGTTGCAGATGCAGGCAATGCAAAACAGTTTGGGAGGAATGCCGCAAGCAACAAACGCTGAGGTGAAAGCAGCAGATAAAGATAGATTTCATATACATTATGATGCTCCCAACACCGACGAGGTACGTTTGTAGTTGCGCTAAGCGCGAAAACAGCGCAACTACGAGCCGAATTTAAACACTTTACTTTTATGTAGCGTCTTCCGTCAGGGAGATAGCATTTGGGTGAGAATTCTTTGGTTTGATGAAAAGATTTGTTTCCAAATGCACGTAGCCTACGGAAGTGGGGAAAAGCCTACTTTCATAGGTTCTAATGCACGCAGTTCATAATGGCTACTTACTTATAGCCATTTTCATTCTAGTGAGGTGCAGTCTGTCGTAGGGGCACAGCATTGCTGTGCCCCTACCCATGTACCTCACGCAAATGAAAAGCGCTACAGCCCTTTCTTACGAAACAGAAATATTTAGTAAAAAGAGGAATAGTAGGGGCAATTCATGAATTGCCCCTACGGTAAGTTTGTATTGCACCCGATTCGGAACCGCTATCGTATAAATGCTGAAGGTGGTAAGGGTATATTAGTCTGGCTAGATTTTGCTGGTGGAGCTAGGATCGCCCTAGAAGTGAAGGGTTCTGGTGGAATTTGATATCGGTTTCCCCAACCATCATTCAAATCTTCTGGTTGAGGACGAGATGGTGTTGTTTTCCCTGCTGGTAACGGTATAGATAAAGATTGACTCGCTTGTACATACTTTTCACCTTCGTTAGTGAAGCGTAGCAACTTACCTTCCAGCTTTGGTTGTGACTTTTGCCCATTTAAACTATCAGGCTGAGTTGAAGGATCGAAGGTGGCGATAAACATGACATCATTTTCTGGAGTCAGCCTCATTTGCTGCTGATTTGCTTGCCAGACTTCTTGATAACTACCATCACGTGCCACTTGCCAGAGATTGAGATCGGCCTGCCATTGTCCCTGTTTCACTTCCACAATTTGACGAGCCAAAATTGAACGCTTAAGAGTTGCCTCAGACTTAAGAAACTCATCTTGCTGTTCTACTGTTGGCTGCAAGTAGCGAACTGCTGCAATAGTAATTTTTGTATCTTCGGCTAAATTTGTATTACCAGATACATTGTATATACCATTACTTGACAATGGCTGTAAACTTTTTATCTCTAGTTGTACCTCTTCTTGTACTTTTTGAACACAACCATTATTCAAAGCTAGCAGCATAAGGAAAATAGTTATCCGAGAACTAATGGCAGAGAAATTTTTAATTTTTTGCCAAATAGGCTGGGAATAGAGAATGAACATACAAAAATAAGGTTTTAGCCAAATGAAATAAAACATAGCCTATATCTTGACCTATTTTCTCGAACTTGTTTGTAAAAAAACAAAGCTTTACTAGCTCTTAACCAAGTTGTTCGAGAATCACAAAAGTTCTACACTTTGGTCGATAATACACACAATTTTTGCTAAAGTGGCGACATCGTACAATGTAATTTTTTACTCCTCTAGTCATTAGACTAATGAAGCCCACAGTATTAAAATGTCATAAATTTATCTACCCAAAACAGTTACACAAAGTATATCTACTGTTTTGTGCTGCCTCTCTTTCGGTGTGCTGGATACTGGCAGAAAGCAAGGCGTCCTCTGCTCAAACCAACCCTATTAACCAACAGGCTGGAAATTATCAATTGGGATTAAGGGAACTACTACCAGTTCCTCAATCCCCCACATCTAGTGGACAAAATACGGCAAGTGGGGTGACAGTACCTCCACCTCCAGGAACTCAACAGCTAGAGAACCCATCCACAACAAGGCAATCGCAAACGCCAACAGATGACATTAAGCAGCTGGAAAATGCTTTCATTCAGCAGATGAATGGAACTGCACCAAAAACCACACCCAGTACTGCTATGTTTAGACGAAAGACCCAAAATCGCACAAAGTTACCATTGGTAGCCGCAGGAAATGATAATTCTGATGTGGGCTTGAGATTACTGGGTGTGACAAATGACTCTAATCAAACTAACTCAGGTGTTGCACCTACCTTCAACGAATTACTTAACTCCCAAACTCCTCCACCACCCCCCGATACGACTGAAACACAAGAATTTTCCTCACCGAACTCTCAAACCCCAGTCTTCCCCCTACCACCACTTCCAGGTACTACTCCTCTCAATTCCCCAGGAGTAATGCAGCCATCGGTTTCTGATAGTCCAGCACCCACTTTTAATGAATTACTCAACTCTCCGGATGGAATAGAACCTGCAACTCCTGGCATAACACCGAGTCAAGAATTTACAACAACTCCCGTTGCACCAATTACTTCGGCAACTTATCAACGCCCTCTGGGAACTAGTAATACGTTGAAGCAACCTTCTTTAACATTCCAAGGCGTATACGTAACCCAAGGCGATGATACTTCCGCACGGGCGCGACTGTCAGGAATTTACCCGTTATCTCCTCAAGCCTTGGTTGGAGCAACATTGGATTTAACTAGTGAAGGTAGCTCTTTTGATGACTCGCGTAATGAAGGCTTAAACATCAATGAGCTTTATTTAGCAACTTCTTTGGGGGGAGTGCCAAATTTACGTTTTGCAGTGGGTCAGTTAGATTTAACATCTTACTTTGATCGCAATAGCTTTGCTAAAGACGGTGCAAGTCAATTCTTTAACCCAGTCTTCCAAACCAACCCAGCGCTAGCAGTCACAGGAATTTCTTCTCGCCCTGGTTTGCTCCTTAACTGGAGTGCTACCGATAATATTGAAGCCAAAGCCGCTGTTTTTTCTTCATCTGATAGCATTAGCGACTTTGCTTTAGATGGATTTGCCGGAGAAATTGGTATTCGCTACGGAAATGCGATTATTCGCGGTACTTATGCTAGCGATCGCGATGCTGGTATCCGTGATAGTTTCGAGGAAAGTTTTGCGATCGCTAGAAATTCAGCAGGTACAACATTTGGAACCCAAGAAGACGATCGCGAAGAAGCATATGGTGTTAATGCTGAAGTGTTCATTCCGAACTTGAAATTAGGCCTGTTTGGGCGCTATGGTCGCTACGAAAACCGTAATTTAGGAGAAGGTGCTGATACTTACGTGTTAGGCGCAACTTTGTTGGATCTGTTCACGAGTGATGACCGTCTGGGGTTAGCATACGGACGGGCGCTATCTAACGATAGTTTACGTCGTGGAGATAACCCAGATGTATTGGAACTGTATTACGATTTTCGCTTTCTTCCCTTCCTCAGAGTTGGTTTCTCAGTTCAAGGACGGGATAGTTTTGAGGAAACAGTTTTCGGCATCAGGGTAAAAACTGACTTTGATGTGACTCCAAGAGGGAGAAACGCTCAATGAGCCAAAATCAAAAAGGCAGAAGACAAAAAGGTAAAACAATCAAAGCTTATTCTCTTTTTCCTTTTTACTTATTCCTTTTTACTTCGGCAGTAATTTTGCCACTCTTAAGCAACATTACCCCAGTTCAAGCCCAAAAATCACCGACTGCGGTACAACGGGGTTTTAACCTGCTCAAAAAGGGTTGGGTAAATGATGCGATCGCAGCCTTTCAACAAGCACTAAAGGGCGATCCGCAATCTTTGCAAGCCAAATTGGGATTAGCGATCGCCTACAACCGCGCCGGACGCATTGATGATGCTTGGAATACCTATCAACGGGTACTGGCGCAAGACCCCAATAACCAAAGTGCGCTCAAGATTGTTGGTATCATGGGTACTTATCGCCCAGAGTGGAATAAAAGAGGAATTGAAGCTCTTACCACTTTATTAAATATAGATGCCAATGATTCTCAAGCCCGCTCATACCGTGCCTTATTGTATTCTTATCAAGGACGGTTGAGCGAAGCTTTGGCAGATTACCAAATTGTGTTAGAAACCAACCCGACGCCAGAAGCCGTTCTTGGTGCTGCCCAGACTTATAGTTATAGCGGCGATTTTCCCAAAGCATTGGAATTATTTAACCGCTATCGAGGTACTGGAAAACCCATTACCGGATATGCAGCCGTAGCCTACGCTCGTACTTTACGAGAAACAGGCAATCCGGCGGCGGCGCAACAAATTTTAGAAGCGCAGTTGCAGCGTTCTGGCACTCTTGACCAAATAGCGATAGAAACTCGTGCTGAACTAGCGAAAGTGTATCTTGCCAACCGCCAACAAGCGCAAGCTTTAGCGGTGTTAGATCCATTACGAGGTAGATCGGATGCGATTTTGCCCTTAGCGCGATCGCTCAATGAAATTCGCCAACGTACTAATAACCCCACCCTCACCCAACAGGTAGCTACTCTCTATCGTCAGGCGCTCAATAACACTCCCAATCCCTCACCTACTCTACTGCGGGAAGTTGCCGACGTCTTCACCGGTTTACCACAAGGAGAGCAAACCGCACTGCAACTTTATCGACAAATAGCTTCCCAGTTCCCTAATGATAAAAGTTTGGTAGTGCGGCAACTAGCTTTAGAAAACAAGTTGGGAAGACTGAGCAAAACCGAATTAACACAGCGCTTGGCGACGGCATTACAAAGCTTGCCCACAGACCCCGTGCAACTGCAACAGTTAGGTGTTGCCTTAGCAGATATCGATGCTCCTGATCCGGAACTACTGACTATTTACCAAAGTGTTTTACACACAAAACTCAACTTTGCTGGTGGTGTTAAAGTCCCATTTTTATACTTCCGGTTGGCTCAGATATACGTACAACAAAATGAAACGAAAGCTGCAAGGCAAGCTTTAGCTGCTTATACAACTAGTCCCGAAGGTGCT
Source organism: Nostocaceae cyanobacterium (assembly GCA_051861145.1). Lineage (GTDB taxonomy): Bacteria > Cyanobacteriota > Cyanobacteriia > Cyanobacteriales > Nostocaceae > JBHYDF01. The sequence continues at coordinate 10,003 of JBHYDF010000017.1, read as the reverse complement.
AATAGCCTGACGCCACAGTTGTTAGCCGCAGAAATTGAGCGACGAGAAGGTAATTTAGAGGCAAGTGCCAAACGCTACCAAGCTATTCTGAAAAAGAACCCAGAAAATGAAATTATTGAGGGTGCTTTACGCGGATTGGCAGGTGTACGCTTGCAACAAAGGCGTTTTGACGAAGCTTTGGCAATGTATGACCAATTGATTACCCGTCAGCCTCGGAATTTGACTACTCAATTGGGTCGCGCCAGTATCGCTTATCAAGCTAAGCGTATCTCTCAACCACAAGCAGAAGCGGTTCTGAATAATTGGCTAGCAACACAACCTGCTACCAATACCCCTCCAGAACTCTTTAGTTTAGTGGGAGTGCTGCCAGCTACACGACAGCGAGAATCTCTGTACAATTACTTAGTAAAGGTTGACCCAAGCTACATTAAAGTACAGCAACGCTTGATCGAAGCGATCGCTCAACGTAATCCAGCCGAAGCGCGATCGCGAGTGAAACGGTTGCTTGCGAATGCTGGTAATAATCCCAATTCTTACCAGTTGCAAGCAGAATTAGCGCGAGCTGCTGGCGATTTGAATTTAGCAGGTAAAGCCTACGAGAACGCTTTAGCACAGGAACCAGATAATGTAGATGCTTTAGCCGCCTTGGGAGGAATTCGTTTTGAGCAGCAGCGGTTTGAGTCAGCACAGCAGATTTACTCGCAAGTGTTGGAACAAAAGCCGGAAGACAAAAACGCCCGTCGCGCTGTTGCTGGGTTGAATGCGATTTTGGATCAACCATTAACGGCGCTGTCACAGTTGGAACAGCTGCAAATAGAGCAATTATCCCAAGGTGTAAGCGATGGTGAAGTAACTCGCCAGATGCAAAAGATACAAGAGGATTTTCTTCTGCGGCGTGGTTTTCAGCCCCCGTGGGAGGACTATCAACGTCGGAATCGCGATTAGTTAGGGAATAGGGAGTGGGGAGTGGGGAGTAGGGAATAGGGAATAGGGAGTGGGGAGTAGGGAATTGGGAATTGAAGTAATGATTTTTCCCTTGCCCGATGCCCACTCCAGACGCAACAAAGGCGCGCGTCTCTACACTCCCACTCCCCCACTCCCCAACGCCAGTCGCTACAACGGAGGGAACCTCCCGAAGTTCTGATCGCCGGAAGCCGGCGCTCAGACTTCTCTCCGCAACGCGCTGGCTCCTCCCCACTCCCCACTCCCCCACTTTTTAACGGTTATTGTAGGATGCAGCACCTTTTTAGAGTAGCAGTCATTGCCGGTCTGCTTGGTTTATATGCTTGTTATTCTGGCTACACAGTAGTAAATTCTCAAACACCTGATAAACAGAATCAAACTACACAAAGCACGCCAATCAGTAGTAGTGAAAATATCACAATATTTTTAGCAGCTTTACCTAAATCTACTCCCAACCGAGAGTTATTGGCTGAAAGTTGGGATAGTTATCGCCGGAGATTTATTCAGGGAGATGGGCGGGTGATTGATTATGAAGCAAGCGATCGCTCTACTAGTGAAGGTCAAGCTTATGCTATGTTGCGAGCAGTTCTCATTAATGACCCTGCAACTTTTGCTTTGACTCTCAACTGGGCAGAAAATAACCTCCAACGGCAAGTTAATGGCAAGCGTACAGATAGCTTATGGGCTTGGAAGTGGGGACGAAGAACAGATAACAGCTGGGGTGCGATTGATAGTAACTTTGCCAGTGATGGCGATATTGACGCCATTACCGCCCTGATTCTTGCCTACCGTCGCTGGAACCGTCCTGAATACCTAGAACTGGCGAAAACTAAACTACAAGATTTGTGGAACCTTTCCACTGCAACAGGCTCCAAAGACAAGCGCTATCTGCTACCAGGTCCGGCGGCTGCTTTTGTCCCCAATTCCTCTACACTCCACCTCAACCCTTCTTATCTAGCTCCCTATGCTTTTCGCATCTTTGCCCAAGTAGATCCGGAACGCGATTGGTTAAGTTTAGTTGATACCAGCTATCAAATACTGGAACAATCTAAGCAGGTTTCCGCTGTAGGTTTACCTAGCGATTGGGTGTCTTTGGATATTACAACAGGGGAATTTCAGAGCCTACCTCAGACTAGTCAACTTCAGACTTTATATAGCTTTGATGCTTATCGTGTTTGGTGGCGCGTTGCCCTAGATGCGGCATGGTTCAACTCACCCCAAGCGCGGCGCTATCTGCAAACATCTACTCAACACTTGCAAAAGCTGTGGCGTACACAATCACGTTTACCAGCCCGCCTCGACTTGCAAGGGAAAGCACTGGTAGATTATGAAGCCACATCTCAATACGCTATGGTCTACGCCGGTTGGAGGGTAGTAGAACCACGGTTAGCAGAACAGGTACTTGTGAAGAAATTGTTACCTCAATACCAAGAAGGTATTTGGGGCGATCGCTCAGCATATTATACTCAAAACCTAGCTTGGTTAGGATTGTTACCTCCGGAAGTAGTTCCCAAAAACCTCATAAAAACTAAGTAAAAAACTTATATTTTTGATTATTTAAAAAAGAAACAAGAATAATGTTCTTTTTTGAGCTATAAACATAGCAAAATTAGCACTAGTATTTTTAACGAATAGCAGTCGGCAAAAATTACAACTAATAATTTAGTCAATTCACAATAATCACGCTGTCTCATGAAACAGTTGTTTCTCCTATCTCAAATCAGTAAAAAAGCAATTTTTGTTACATCATGCTTTTTGCTGTTTCCTAATTCACTATTAAGCGCTCAGGCTATCAATGAAGGCAATCTACCCCAACAGGGTTCCCAAAATCACCGAGAAGATTACGTATCATTGGGGAATCAACAACAACAGCAGGTCACTTTATTAGCACAAGCTACTGAAAGCGACGAAGACAGCAAATCAGACAAATCCAAGGCTGCTGAAAGCAAAAACCCGATCAACTACATTCTGGAATTTAATCGCAGTCCAGTTGTCGGCAACCGTATGCGCTTGCGTGGGACTTATTCCGAAGGTCGTCTAGGCTTTACCCGTCCTCGTGGCTGGACAGTTGGTAAGGTGCAAGCCTTAATCCGCTTTCAACACTCGCCAGCGCTGTATGCGAACCGTTCTAACCTAACGGTGCTAGTGAATGACACTGCTGTGGGCAGCATACCCCTTAATCGCAAGCAGTCTCAGGTGGGTCAAGTGCTGTTCAATATACCGTCTAGGGTGTTGGCAGACTACAACGAACTGAAGATAGTAGCGCAACAGAATAATTCCCAAGAATGTAGCGACCCTAGCGACCCCAATTTGTGGACGGAAATTCTGCCAGATTCCAAAATCATCTTCAACTTCCAGCGTCAGCCAATTCCGCTGAACTTAAGTCGCTATCCTTATCCTTTCTTTGACGAACTAAACTTAGAAACTAACCGTATTGCTTACTTGCAACCAAACCAAGTTAGTCAATCCTGGCTTGTGTCAGCAGCACGTTTGCAAGCAGGATTAGGCAGACTGGCTGAATATCGTCCCATCGAGACGAATTTGGTTACAGATGTCGCAGATGTGAAAGACAACGAACGGTTAGTCATTATTGGTACTCCCAGCGAACAACCAGCCCTCGCGGGTTTGAAGTTGCCCCTCACCGTCGCCGGATCGCAAATTCTCGATCGCGATCAAAACCCCATTCCTGAAGACAAAGGGGTGTTGATTATTACCACTAGCAAAAAAGATGGCAGCGGTGCGCCGGTCTTAATCGCTACAGGTAATAGCCCCAAAGGAGTTGCCAAGGCGGCGCAATTTTTGGTACAGCCAGACTTACGGAAAATGGGTACGGGTCAGGTGGTGATTGTGGATCAAATCCAGGAGATGTCAACCCCTGGATCTCGCCAATGGCCGCAGTATCTGCCAGAGGCAAACTCCTTCAAACTGAGTGATATCAAAACTCAGGTTAAGGGAGAGCCTTTTAGTGATATGACCGTACGTGGTTCGGCAGCACCAGCAATTGATATTGACTTTCGTGCTTTGCCGGATGACAGGTTTCTACGGGGTAGTTCTATGGACTTGGTTTACAGCTACGGCCCGCAGCTAAACCCCAGAACTTCGGCAGTAGAAGTTTTACTGGATGGAGTTTTTATCGGTGGGGCGCGTCTTGATTCAGAAGGCGGAGAAAATCGCAAACACCTGAAAGTAGATTTACCGTCAAACTTGATTCAGCCTAACTCTAAGCTGCAAGTATTTTTCCGGATGAATCCTAGAGAACCATTTGATAAAGAAAGATGTATTCTACCGCCAGATCAACAACTAACAGGTACAGTCCACGCCGATACTAGTTTTGAACTGAAGCGAGAAACCTCTGTACAACTACCAGACTTGAAACTACTGCCATTTGGTTTTCCATTTGCTGCACCTCAAGATTTGTCCAAAACAGCAGTAGTAGTACCACAAAATCCATCTAATACAGATATTCTCACCTTGTTAGCTTTTGGTGAACGCTTGGGAAGATTGAGTAAAGCAGATTCGGTCAAACTAGAAGTTTATACACCGGATACATTACCAGAAGCAGTCAAGAAAAATAACCATTTGGTAGGAATTGGCACGCGAGACAGATTTCCTTTTCCAGAAATATTTAAGTCCAGTGGCTTTAACTTGAGTCAGGGATTTTTCCGTTCATCAACCCAAGCCGCAATTCAAACGCCGCAGGATTCACAAGGAATGATTAAGCAGATTCTCTCTCCCTGGAGTAGCGATCGCGTAATTTTGGCTTTAACTGCACAGACAGAAACTGGTTTAGAGCGAGTTAAACAAGTCCTCAACCAAGACCCCTGGTTCTTCCAGTTGAAAAAGGATACGGTGCTAATTAGCAGCGATAAAAAAGACCCCCTTCCCTACGATCCAGACGCTTATCAACTAGCATTTTTCGACAACGCCCCATCTACACGACGCTTGGAAGATACCACTTTCCTCAGCAAAATATCGCGCATCATCCAAGAAAACTGGCTGTTGTTACCCGTAGGCATTGTTGGCGTATCTCTTCTGCTTTACGGAATTGTTCAGTTATATCTCAAGCGCATTTCTGTAACCGACAGGAAGTAATTAGTTAATGGTTAGTGGTTAATAGTTGATAGTTAATAGCCATTAACCATGAACTATGAACCATGAACTCCTCACTCCTAACTCCTAACTCCTAACTCTCATTTATGTCTTCCTCATTTAGAACACCTCGTAAAGGCGATCGCCGACGTTTGAACTTGAGTAGCTGGCTAATTGATTTAACCCCACGTTTTTTTGATCGCGTTCTCACAAAGGTGGGTGTAAAACAGTTTAAATGGCTCGTAGTTTTATTGTTATTGCTTTCAGTACCACTAATCATTACCCCGCTAGAAGTATGGCAGCAGGGGGTAGTAGCTGTGTTTCTTGTCTTACTTGGTCAACTAGTTACGACAGCGGAAGAACAAGAATCTTCACCGGAAATTAGCCAGTATTACCACCTGTTTATGGTGTGGCTAAGTGTAGTGACAACTTTGCGTTATTTATACTACCGCACCAGCTACACCCTCAACTTTGATACTTGGCTAAATGGTATTGCCTGTACCTTTCTATATGCAGCGGAGTTATACGCAATCCTGACCTTGGCTGTAGCGTACTTTCAAACCCTGAAAATCAAAGAACGCCAGCCAGTAGATATAACGAAGATTCCCCAAGAGGAATGGTTCAATGTGGATATCTACATTCCCACTTTCAATGAAGACGTGGAAATTGTCCGCAAGACAGCACTAGCAGCCTTAGCTTGTGATTATGCTTTTGGCAAAAAAAAGGTTTACATCCTCGATGATGGTCGTCCGGAAAGGTATCCTGAAAATGACCCGCGCCGAGAAAAATTCCGCGCCAGAAGAGAGGCGCTTCGGCAAATGTGCCAAGAAATCGGCTGCATCCATATGACGCGGGACAATAATAATCACGCCAAAGCAGGTAATATTAACACAGCTTTTCGCAAAACCGACGGCGATTTAGTTTTAATTCTGGACTGTGACCACATCCCATCCCGCCAATTTCTCATGCATACGGTGGGTTTCTTCTACGATCCCAAAGTATCGTTTGTCCAAACTCCCCACTGGTTCTATAACCCCGACCCCTTCGAGCGTAATTTGGTGACAAACGGTAGAATTCCAGTGGGTAACGAACTGTTCTATAAAGTGCTGCAAAAAGGTAATGATTTTTGGAATGCAGCATTTTTCTGCGGTTCAGCAGCTTTGATTCGTAAATCTCATGCCTTGGAAGTAGGGGGAATTGCGGTCGAAACTGTCACAGAAGATTGTCACACAGCCTTACGTTTACATTCACGCGGTTACAAATCTGTTTACTACGACAAAATTATGGTGGCTGGTTTAGCGCCAGACACCTTTTCTGCCTATGTCGGTCAGCAAGTGCGTTGGGCGAGGGGTATGGCGCAAATTTTACGAATTGAAAACCCCCTGTTTAATCCGAGGCTGAAATTAAGTATTTCCCAGCGGATTTGTTATTTTAGTGCGACTTCTCACTTTTTGTATGGGTATCCGCGATTGGTATATGCGATCGCTCCCACTCTCTTTCTATTATTTGGTATTAACTCGGTTCAAGGTTTGGGTTTAGAAACTCTCGCCTACGCTTTACCCCACATTCTTCTCTCTCTATATACCAACTACATCATTTATAAACATGTCCGGTTTTCCTTCTGGAACGAAATTTTTGAATTTGTAATGGCTTTCCAGTCGGGATGGGTAACTTTGTTAGCGCTAATTAATCCCAAGTTGGGTTCCTTTAACGTCACGGATAAAGGGATGAATGTTACCAAACGTACCTTTGACTGGCAATCAATGCGTGGTTTGGTGGTGGTGGCAATTCTCGTTATCGCCTCCTTATTTGCTGTTCCCTATTGGCTGCTACTCCGTCCGGAAGATTGGCAAGCAGTTGTAGTTAACGGGATGTGGTCTACCTTTAACTTGATTTTGTTGGTTGCAGCTTTGCTGGTTGGTTTTGAGCAACCACAAATACGTACCGCCCACCGTTTACAGCGCCGCCTTCCTGTAGTTATTTCCAGCAACGACCAAACAATTATGGGCGAAACGGTGAACATTTCAGAAACAGGGGCGTTGATTTCCTTAGAATCTTGGCCGAACTTACCGGATGAAGTCCAAATCCAGATTATGGGAGATTTTAGCGCTCGTGCTACCTTAACGGCGCAAGTTGTTCGCCTTTCTCCAGTTAGCGATACAGAAACTCATTTAGCAATTGATTTTATCAATCCTAACCGCGCCCAGCAGGATGAACTTGTCCTAGTTTTGTATTCTGATGTGCAAGAATGGTATGCCCAGAAACGGGAGTATATAGATCAGCCCTTCGCTTCTCTTGGCTTCCTTGCTAACAGTTTGACTCGTTCTTTACGTGATCTCACACCCATCACTACTCCCAAGAAAGTACGCAAACAGGTACGCGCCTATGGTCAAATCTACTGGGATGGTCACTTTTTCTTGGGAGTTGCTACGGAACTAGGGGTAACAGGTTTACGCCTGGAGTTGGAGAGTAAAAAAGCCATATCTGGTGATAAATACTTAGGAGAAAAGGACTTGAATACGATGCGAACTGTTAAACCACTGGTTGGTTTGCTGTTAAGTTATCAGGCGGATAGTCCTTCACCTAGCCGCTTTGTTGGCGAAATTGCCTCAGTTGAAGAGGATGCTGATGGTAACATTGCGATCGAGTTGAATTTCCCAGAGAAGTTCCAGCAACGGCAATCTACTAAAGTTAAGCAACTGTTGCAAGTCCTGTAGCAGTAGGAAATTAAACTAAAGTTCCACCAGCGCAGGCGTTTCCTTGAAAATGGAAGCTTGCGCTTTTTGGTTTGATATTAAATCCATTGGCATTGGAATTTATTAACGCAGAGGAACGCGGAGGTTTACGCAGAGGAACGCAGAGTTTTTGGACTTATTATAGTAGAGTGATTTCGAGGCTAGGGGAAACGAGATGACGCCTAACTTCATGATTCTTAATTTGAAAAACCTCTCTTTCCCTGCTGACAGAAGTCACAGAATCCAATAGGCTGATCTAATGTGGTGATTTGTTCATAAGCCACAGTAGTTAAGAAGTATCTCTAGGTAAAATGGCTCTAAGAATCGTCGAAAATTTTGATGGCAGTTTTACTCTTGAACCACAAGCCCAAGAAACTTTGTTTCAATTGTTGACTGGTGAAGCATTTTTAAATCAACTTTGTCAAAATTTTAAATGTGAAAAAGTAGAATTTACAGAATTGCTTTTTCAGCCTGTTCCCTACAGTACAGCTACTCCTAAAGGGATGCCAGCGGAGTTTGAAAAATATCATGAATCTGACGAGTACCTTGTTATTAATGTACCGCCTAATTTCATGTTCACAGCTAAGATTTTTAAACCTAGTCGCCTGTGTGCAATTTATAGAAAAATGGGTTAGTTAGTGGTTATTGGTTAGTGGTTAAAATTAGCAACTAGACTTTTTTTAAGACTAGCCTCTAACTTGATTACAAATTAACAATTTTAAGATTATGACAACAGAAACAAACATTCCTTCTTTAGCAAACTTAGAATATATTCCTTATATTGACGAAAACGGTCAATTACCGGAACAATTGCAAGGTAAAATCGGAGTATATGCAATTTTTGACCAAGAAAAAGTGCTGCAATTTGTAGGATATTCTCGCGATATTTATCTGAGTCTTAGGCAGCACTTAGTACGTAAACCGCAAAATTGTGATTGGGTAAAAGTTCAAACGATTGAAAAACCCAGCCGCACGGTGTTAGAAAATATTGAAAAAGCTTGGATAGAAGAAAATGGTAGTATGCCTGTGGGAAATGGCGATGATAAAGAAAAATGGACGCAGCCAATTAACGCTAAAGCGGTTATGACGGCTGAAGAACAAGCAAATTATGAAAATCCTGCTAATGATGAAATGGCAAAAATCAAGATTATTAAAAATGTGGCGCGGCGAGTAGAGGCAGAGATTTTGGCAGTTTTAGAAGGGCGTGGTTTACAAATGCAAATTCGCTTTAATCCTAAGTTGAAGGAAGAAGGGTTACTGGATTTGAAATAAATCTAGCTTGAAAATAGGGAGTAGGGACAACGCTTCGCTCAATTAAAAATGAAAAATGTAAAATTAAAAATTTAATTAAAGAAATTTTTAATTTTTAATTCTTAATTTTTAATTCCGAAGGTAGGGAGTGGGGAAAAGCTTATTTTCATTCTTGTTCTGATGTATGCAGTTCATGATGGCTACTTAAATTAAAGATTGAAAAGAGGAGCTAGGTCAAGAATAAATCCTGTTAGTACAGATTCTCCTGATAAATTGGGTGGATTTTGTTCAGAAAAGTAAATGATTTCTACATCTTGATTTGAGCGGTAAATTTATACTAGGGGAGTTTGGGGATCAATTAACCAACCTAAGCGAAGTCCATTGGCTAGGTAATCGCACATTTTGCTTTGCAATTTTGACAAGCTATCTGTTTCAGAACGCAGTTCGATTACAAAATCTGGACAAAGAGGAGGAAACCCCCGTTTCTCTTCAATAGATAAAGCTTCCCATTGTTCCCGACTTACCCAAGAAACATCGGGAGAACGCTTGGCACCATTGGACAATTTAAAGATGGTGGAGGAGTCAAAGACATAACCAAGCCGCGTCTGGCGGTTCCACAAACTAACTTGTAAATTTAGCTCTGAATTTCTAATACCACTTTCTCCACCCGTTGGCGGCATGATAATTAATTCTCCTTCAGCCGTTAGCTCCATACGCCATTCTTCATTTGCTATGCACAGATGATAAAATTGCTCATCTGTTAGAGCCACACTGGAAGGGATATTCAGGGTTATAGTTTCCATTAGTGATAGTAGAACATGATTTCTGGCTCAGCTGGAATGATTTTATTTTATAGCGGTTTTCAATTGAGTGAAGTCCAGACCTTTGTAGGGGCAATTCATGAATTGCCCCCAATACTGCTCGGTTAAGAAAATCGACCAACCCAAAATCTTTGTAGAGACGCG
>JBHYDF010000016.1:0-64701 GCA_051861145.1 Nostocaceae cyanobacterium | reverse complement strand
GTCATTAGTCATTAGTCATTAGTCATTAGTCATTAGTCATTAGTCATTGGTTATTGACAAGAAAACAACAACCAATAACTAACAAAGGACAAAGGACAAAGGACAAAGGACAAAGGACAAAGGACAAAAGACAAATTACATATGAAAATAATTGGGAAATTAATATTTAAATTTTTAGGAATAATATTAATTTTTTTAAGCTTGACTCTCAATATGAATGCATCAGCCGAACAATCTATAAAATACGATATACCAACTGTTATTCAATTAGCAAAAGATGCCTGGGTTGCTCTTGACGGTAATGCTCTAGCAGAGTTATTTACACCTGATGGAGAGCTAATTGTACCTGGTCAGCGCTGGCAAGGACAAGCGGAAATTCGGGAAGCGGTTTCCAGTCTTGCTCAACAGGCAAAAGAGGTGAAAATTGATATTGAACGAGTAATTATCTCTGGCAATCAAGCAGTAGTAGAGTGGCATTACGAAGAAACTGAAAAGGAAACTAATCATCTTAAAAGTACTGACGATGCGATCGTTATTGATTTTCAAGATGGTCGGGTCAGTCGCTGGCGAGAATATTTCGATACTGAAACATCCTGAAGCCCTCATTCTTTCTTCAACCTTCAGTTTTCACTACTTCTGCTACAGCCACAACTAAGGCATCTGGATCCACTGGTTTTGGGAGATGAGATTGAAAACCAGCCTCAAGGGCGCGGATGCGATCCTCGCTATCAGCATAGGCGGTTAATGCCACAGCGGGTACTTCTCCTCCTTGATCTGGACTTAACACTCGCACCTTACGAATCAGGGTGTAGCCATCCTCTTCAGGCATACCAATATCACAGACTAAGACATCAGGTTGCAACTGCGGTAGTATGTCTAAGGCTTCCGCCGCTGATGCAACTGTAGTAACACTGGCTCCATCTGCTTCTAATACAGTAGAAATATAAAAGCGACTATCTTCATCATCATCTACTACAAGGATTTGTAAACTAGTCAATGGTGAAGAAAGTTTCCTTGCTTCTCGATTGGTGTTAGGAAAAGGAGAATTATCTGTCATTATTTTGTTGTTCCTTGTTTTTCCTCAGTTCATTTGAGTAATTTTACTGCGATCGCTTTATCTTTTATGTACGCTACCGTACATAACTATCTTAACTACATTTTATAAACGCCTACCCGAATCACCAAAACTAAATCCACCGTACCATCTTGATGAATTTTTGCTGCAAACAAAAACAATTTGATTTGTTTCACCTGAAAATTGGGAGTGGGGAGTGGTAGGGGCGAAGCATTTGGGTGACAATCGTTTGGTTTGATGAAAAGATTTTTTCCCAAATGCACGCGGCCTACGGGAGTAATGCCAAAGCAGTTCCTCACCCCTCACTAATTCTTCTGGATCTGAATTTACCAGGAACCGATGGGCGAGAAGTCTTCACAACTTCTTTTCACTCAATAGATATAGAAATCTGTTACAAATATTTTGTGGCTAGTTATATTCTCAAGCCTATCGATATCAATTGACTAAAACAAACATTTCAAAACTTCCTAACTTATTGGTTGGGATATTGTAGTTCTTCCTGATACCGTCGGCAAATAATCATGGCGCAACAGCAGCTAACAGTGTTAATTATTGATGATTCTCCTGAAGACCGCGCCCTGTATCGTCGCTACTTGCTGCAAGACCAAAAATTCTTCTACACAATTTTGGAAGAAGAAACGGCGGAAGGCGGGTTAGAATTGTGTCGGCAGTTGCAACCTGACGGTATTTTATTAGACTTTTTACTGCCAGACATGGATGGGTTGGAATTTCTGGCGGAATTAAAACGGCAGCTGAATAATTCTTTGCCAGCTGTAATAATGTTAACTGAGCAGGGAAATGTAACCATTGCCGTGCAGGCAATGAAAAGTGGTGTCCAAGATTATTTGGTTAAAGGCGATACTACAGCAGAGTATTTGCGCTTTACCATCCACTCTGCGATTGAAAATGTACGCCTGCATCAGCAATTACAAGAAAGTGAGGAGCGCTTCCGTACCTCTGTAGAAAATATGCTCGATTGCTTCGGTATTTACTCAGCCATTCGCAATGAAGCCGGAGAAATAATAGATTTTCGGGTGGATTATGTTAATGCCGCAGCCTGTGAAAGTAACCAAATGACTAAGGAGGAACAGTTAGGAAAAGGTCTGTGTGAAATTTTACCCGGACATAGAGAAAGTGGCTTGTTTGAAGAATATTGCCAAGTTGTGGAAACAGGCGAACCGTTGGAAAAAGAATCACTTATATACACAGACGTTTACGGCAAGCAGCAGTTAAGCAGAGCTTTTAATATTCGTGTTACCAAATTGGCAGATGGTTTTGTCGCAGCTTGGAGGGACGTAACTGCAAAAAAACAGACAGAAACAGCATTGCGTGAGAGCGAAGCCCGATTTAAACGCTTGGTGGAGGCAAACATGGTTGGGGTAATGTTCTGGCACGGCGACGGTAGCATTAGCGATGCCAATGATGCCTTTTTAAGCATAGTCGGTTATTCACGGGAAGACTTGCAAGCAGGCAAACTTAATTGGAGAGCCTTAACACCACCTGAACAGCTTGTTTCGAGTGACTATTCTATCGCCCGAATGCGTCAAAATACAACCGATTTACTAGAAAAGGAATACATCCGTAAAGATGGCAGTCGCGTACCCATTTTACTAGGAGGAGTAATGTTTGATGGTGAGGAAGACCAAGGAGTTAGCTTTGTACTGGATCTGAGCGAACGACAAGCCGCACTTCGCGATCGCCAACAAACAGAAGCAGCATTGCAAGCCAGCGAAGCCAAATTCCGCCGCATAGTTGAATCGAATATAGTTGGCATCTTTTTTGGTGACATCTCCGGCCGCATTTACGAGGCAAATGATGCTTTTCTAGAAATTGTTGGCTACACTCGTGCAGATTTAGAAGCAGGTACAATTAATTGGCTAAACCTGACACCGCCAGAATACGCAACCCAAACTGAGCGAATAAATCAACAAATACAAGCTACAGGAGTTTGCGCCCCTATTGAAAAAGAATATTTTCGCAAAGATGGCACTCGTGTTCCCATATTATTGGGTGTTGCTCGCATGGAAGGAAGAGAAGAAGACTGTTACAGCGCCTGCTTCGTCCTTGACTTGAGCAGACGTAAAAAAGCAGAAGTAGCGTTACAAGAGAGTGAAGAACGCTACCGTTTCTTGTCCGAAGCCATACCACAACTTGTCTGGATTTGCAATGCTAAAGGCGAATGTGAGTATCTCAATCAACGCTGGTATGAATTTACCGGACAAACCGTTGAGCAGGCGATGCGGTTTGGTTGGGCAGAAACTATACATCCAGATGATGTACAAAGAGTAATGCAGGTATGGACGCAAGCAGTAAATACAGGGGAACCTTACCAAACTGAACTGCGTTATCGTTGCCGTGACGGAACCTATCACTGGCATTTAGCCCGCGCCCTACCCAAAAAAGATGAGCAAGGACGTATCGTCAAGTGGTTTGGCACGAGTACAGATATTGATGATAGCAAACAATTGGAAGCAGAACGCCTGCGTCTTTTGCGAGTAGAACAAGAAGCCCGTAACGAAGCCGAAGCGGCTAACCGCGCCAAAGATGAGTTTGTCGCCATGGTATCTCATGACTTGCGATCGCCCCTCAATGCCATTCTCGGCTGGGCAAGACTGCTGCGAACTCGTAAACCCGATGAAGCCACAACCACTCGCGCCCTAGAAACCATCGAACGCAATGCTTTATCTCAAGCCAGACTTTTAGAAGACTTGCTGAATATGTCTCGTATACTTCGGGGCAAGTTAGAACTTCAGATTAGCCAAGTCAATCTCGTTAATATTATACAAGCTGCTATAGAAACCGCTTATCCAGAAGCTAATAACAAGAAAATTCACCTAGAGTTTAACTGTGAAGATTCAGTTCCCTCCATTGCTGGCGATCCAAACCGCTTGCAGCAAGTTTTAGGAAATTTGCTCTCTAACGCGATTAAATTCACTCCTGAAGGAGGGCTGGTGGAAGTGCGGTTGTCATTGGAAGGGAGTGGGGAGTGGGGCATTGGGCAAGGGGCATTGGGGAGCCAGCGCCGTGCGGGGGTTTCCCCCGTTGAGGCGACTGGCGTCATTGGGCAAGGGGCATCGGGCATGGGTAAAAAAACCAATAATGCCCAATGCCCAATTCCCAATGCCCAAATAACGGTAAGTGATACGGGAGTTGGTATTAGTCGAGAGTTTTTGCCCTACATTTTTGAACGTTATCGACAGGCAAACGAGGGTAACAAACTAACTGGCTTAGGGCTGGGTTTAGCGATCGCCCGCCATATTATAGAACTGCATAGCGGCACTATTGAAGCAGACAGTGAAGGTGAAGGAAAAGGAAGTACCTTCACCATTAGGTTGCCATTGGGGGCTAGGGGTTAGGGGTTAGGGGCGCTTGGGTTAGTTTACATCTTGCACCTCAAAAAAAAATGAGTCATAAAAATCACTACGTATTACAGATTTTTCGCCTTCGTTCAGATCCGCCTGGGACTATAAGTCCCAGTCTCATAGCACGCATTCCTCTGTAAGAGGACTGATTCAACAAGTTTGAAGCTTGTAATATTTATCATGCTTTATCTATATTGTTTAGCGGCTTATACTTAAAGGTGCAAGATATGTGTTAGGGGCTAGTTAGCGTTTTAGCGCTGAATGTCCGAAAACGCCAAATCTACACAAACCTAATTTTGATTGCGCTATTTTCTCCTCAAATCTTGCCTCAGAAAGGCAATTTTCTGTCTGAGGAGAGTAGATAACGGTAACTCTACAACTTTGGACATAGTGATCCCTAATAAAATATGAAGTAAATTACGAATTAAGACTATCACCAACTGTTCGTTAATTAAGAAGATTAGCAATTTCAGACGAACAAATTCTATTGCCTGTCTTGGCACAATAACCAGAGAATTTAACAGGGGAAGAAATACGTATGGATTCAGTTGTAAAAAATACTTTTCAACCCACCTCCAAAGAGCGATCGCTCATCCTCTGGTTTGATGAAGTTGGCATTACTGATATACCCATAGTTGGCGGGAAAAATGCATCTTTGGGGGAAATGATTCAACAACTTGTGCCCAAAGGTGTTAATGTTCCAATTGGGTTCGCAACTACTGCTTATGCTTATCGCTATTTTATTCAATCAGCAGGGTTAGAAGAGAAATTACGCAAACTTTTTTCCGACTTGGATGTAGAGGATGTAAAAAATTTACGTGAGCGAGGAAAAAAAGCGCGATCGCTATTATTGCATACACCGTTTCCCACAGAATTACGAGATGCGATCGCTCAAGCTTACAACACTCTCTGGAAGCGATACAATCTGGATACAGATGTAGCTGTTCGTTCCAGCGCCACCGCCGAAGACTTACCAGACGCCAGTTTTGCCGGACAGCAGGAAACTTATCTCAACGTTACTGGTACAGAAGGAGTTTTAGCCGCCTGTCATAAATGCTTTGCTTCCCTATTTACCGATCGCGCTATTTCCTATCGTCACATTAAGGGATTTGACCACTTTAATGTAGCCCTTGCCGTCGGTGTACAAAAAATGGTGCGATCGGACTTAGCATCCTCTGGCGTGATGTTCAGCATTGAAACAGAAACAGGCTTTAAAGATGCAGCACTAATTACTGCTGCTTACGGTTTAGGAGAAAACGTTGTTCAAGGTACTGTTAACCCTGATGAATATTATGTTTTTAAACCAACTTTCAAAGCAGGTTTTCGCCCAATTGTTGATAAAAGATTGGGTAGTAAAGAATTAAAAATGGTTTATGATGACGGTTCTAAATTCATTAAAAACATCCCAGTTACAACCACAGAAAAAAGCAAATTTGCTCTTACAGATAATGAAATTTTGCAATTAGCACAGTGGGCGTGTTTGATAGAAGACCATTATTCTCAAGTTAACGGCACTTACACCCCAATGGATATCGAATGGGCAAAAGATGGTATAACCAATGAATTATTTGTCGTCCAAGCACGCCCGGAAACAGTCCAATCACAGAAAGCAGGAAATGTGTTGCGGACTTATCGCCTTGTCACGGAAGGGGAACAAGGAAGAGGACAAGAAGAAATTTCCCCACTCCCTTTAGTCACAGGACGTGCTGTTGGTTCGGCAATAAGTCAGGGTAAAGTGCAGATAATTGTAGATGTCCAGAAAATTGACCAATTCCAAGCCGGGGAAGTGTTGGTAACAGATAGAACCGATCCCGACTGGGAACCAATTATGAAGCGTGCGAGTGCAATTATTACCAACTCTGGTGGGCGTACTTGTCACGCCGCAATTATCGCCCGCGAATTGGGCGTACCTGCAATTGTGGGATGTGGTAATGCGACGGAAATTCTCAAAACTGGTCAAAAGGTAACGGTTTCTTGTGCGGAAGGGGAAGAAGGAAGAGTTTATTCAGGATTATTGCCTTTTGAAGTAGAAGAAATTCCTTTAGAAAACTTACCTCGCACCCGTACGCAGATTTTGATGAATGTAGGTAATCCCCAGGAAGCATTTGGTTTATCTGCTATTCCCAATGATGGGGTAGGTTTAGCGCGGGCAGAATTTATTATTGCTAACCACATTCTCACTCATCCGATGGCGTTAATTCATTATGACCAGCTTGAAGATGAATTTATTAAAACAAAAATAGCCGAAATTACCGCACTTTACGACGATAAACCTCAGTATTTTGTTGATAAATTGGCACAAGGAATCGGTAGAATTGCTGCCGCATTTTATCCTAAACCAGTGATTGTGCGTATGTCAGATTTTAAGAGTAATGAGTATGCAAATTTACTAGGGGGCAGACAATTTGAACCTGATGAAGAAAACCCGATGCTCGGTTGGCGAGGAGCAGCACGTTATTATGATGAAGGGTATCGTAAAGCTTTTGCTCTAGAATGTTATGCCCTCAAGCAAGTCAGATACGAAATGGGCTTGATGAACGTTATTCCTATGATTCCTTTCTGCCGCACTCCTGATGAAGGGCGTTTAGTATTAGCAGAAATGGCAAAAAATGGTCTCAAGCAAGGCGAAAATGGATTACAGGTTTATGTAATGTGTGAGTTGCCTAATAATGTCATAATGGCTGAGGAGTTTGCTGAAGTATTTGATGGTTTTTCCATTGGTTCCAATGATTTAACTCAACTGACGCTGGGAATAGACAGAGATTCAGCATTAGTAGCGCGGTTGTTTGACGAACGTAGCCAGGGAGTAAAGCGAATGGTGAAAATGGCGATCGCAGCAGCTAAAAAGCATAATCGCAAAATAGGCATTTGCGGGCAAGCACCCAGCGATTATCCAGAATTTGCCCAGTTTTTAGTAGAACAAGGAATTGATTCCATCAGTCTGAATCCGGATTCGGTATTAAAAACCATGTTAGAAATAGCAAAAGTGGAAAATAGTCAATAGTCATTAGTCATTAGTCATTAGTCATTAGTCATTAGTTTATAGATATGTCATTAGTTAATAATCAAAATTTGTTTGACTCTTGACTAATGACCAATGATTAATGACCAATGACTATTGACTAATGACCAATGACTAATGACTAATGACCAATGACTAAAAAATGGTTTTGGATAGGCTTGGCGGGTATATTTTTTCTATCACTCGCCTTACGATTTTGGGGATTGGAAAGATTTAATACCTTAGTATTTGATGAAGTTTATTACGCTAAATTCGGCAATCACTATCTTACCCATACCCCATTTTTTGATGGTCATCCACCTTTAGGTAAACTTATTATTACCTTGGGAATGTGGCTTGGTAGTTATGTTCCCTTTTGGCAAGAACCAGTAAATGGACTAACAGGTACACTGCGATCGCCTTGGAGTTATCGTTGGATCAATGCTCTTTTTGGCTCATTTGTTCCTTTAATTACCACTGGAATTGCCTATCAGTTAAGTTATCGCCGTAGCTTTGCTTTACTTGCTGGTTTGTTCGCAGCTTGTGAAGGCATATTTATTGTCGAGTCTCGCTATGCCCTGATTAATATTTATATCCTAGTCTTTGGATTGTTGGGTCAGTGGCTTTTCTTATTAGCATTAGCAAATCGAAGACAACAACGTAAATTTTACTTGATACTGGCTGGCATTGCTTTTGGTTGTTCCATCGCTACAAAGTGGAATGGTTTATGGTTTCTCTTGGGTGCTTATTCAATTTGGATATTCGCTTGGATATGGCAATTAATAGCAGCAGATGAGGTAACAGATGTAACTGCTAGATTATCTGCTACATCTGCGACAACATCTGCTGCTACACATATAAACCATAGGCTAAACACCTATACGACTCTTCCCAAAAGGGAACAGAGAAGAGTAAGGGGATTATCGCCATTACAACAATTAACGCAAATCAACCTTTTTCAGTTTCTCTCTTACTTTGGAATCATCCCAGCTTTAGTCTACAGTCTGATTTGGATTCCGCACTTACTATTAGACAGAAGATACAACTTTATACAAGTACACCAGCAAATTTTATCGTTTCACGAACGTCTTGGCGGTAATACTCCCACAGTACATCCTTACTGTGCCCCTTGGTATAAATGGCCTTTAATGGAACGACCAATGGCGTATTTTTACCAAACAACAGCAAGTATAAAAGAACCGCTACCAGTCATGGGGCCGCCTTTACCTACAGGTACTGGAAAAGTAATTTATGATGTCCATGCCATGGGCAATCCATTTTTATGGTGGTTTAGTCTACTTGCCCTGATATTTTTAGTATTATTCTTAGGGTGGCAAATAGTCAATTATTTAATCAAACAAAAACGTTCTTCTCTGGCGACAGTACTTTCTATTGATACTTGGATTGCCATATATATAGTCATAAATTATGCTGCCAATTTACTACCTTGGGTAGGGGTAAATCGCTGTGTTTTTATTTACCATTACATGACAGCTTTAGCATTTGCATGTTTAGCGATCGCTTGGTTTGTGGATCAGTGTCTTCGCAGCCATTACAAAGAATTCCGCGCCTTCGGTGTCAGCCTGAGTCTTATAATTATCGCTGCTTTTATTTTCTGGTTGCCCATTTATTTAGGTTTACCCCTCTCTCAACAGGGTTATAGAATGCGGATGTTGTTCGATTCTTGGATTTAGGGGAGTAGGGAGTGGGGAGTAGGGAGTAGGGGAAGAAATATTTTTAATGGCAAGGTTTGTGGGATTTTCCCGTGGTGGTAGGGGCGAAGCATTTGGGCAACAGTTTATCGGTTTGATGATAAGATTCATCTCCAAATGCTTCGCCCCTACTCTGCGTCCCTCTGCGCATACCTCTGCGTCCCTCTGCGTTTAAATTTCAAATTACCTACAAAATTAGAAAACTTTACAAATAAAAAGCATAAAAACTTAATATTTTCACACATATACAGATGTGACACTACAACCCTTTTAATATTTTTTATCTGAATACTCTTTCGCAGCTTGTTAAACTGTTAAACTTAGAACGCAAGTAGATTCGGAAAAACTGCTTGGGAAACACAAACAAAAGCGGCTAAAGAAGTGAAAAGTCTTAGTATAGTGAACAGTCTCATTATTCTCACAAAACTTTTCCCTTCTGGTAAATGTAGGAAGAGTATCACCCTGTCGGTCTGTCTCTGACTCTCTGCGATTAAATGTAGAAAAGATACAAAAATTCATCTAGTTAGTGTCATCAACCCAATAGAGCATTTCAGGCTATTGCTAGTTGATATTGGGATGATCCACAAAGAAACAGGAGGATCGTAATGTTAGTAGATTTAGAATTGCAAGATATGAATTTGACTAGTTTGAAAGAGCCAGCAATTCATACAATTGGTCAAATTCAACCCCACGGGGTACTCTTGGTTTTAGAAGAACCAGAGCTAAAAATCTTGCAAGTAAGCAGCAATACATATAGTGTCTTCGGAATTTCTCCCGAAGATATGCTGCAAAAAAAACTGGAAGATTTACTCGATCCATTCCAAATAGAGAGAATTAAAGCCGGATTATCACAAGAAAGCTTGGATTTTATTAATCCTACTAAAATTTGGTCAAGAATAAAAGGGGATGATTACATAGTATTTGACGGAATTTTCCACCGAAATACAGATGGATTTTTAATCTTAGAATTAGAACCTGCTATTTCTCAGGAAAATATTCCATTTTTAAGTTTCTATCATTTAGCTAGAGCCTCTATCAACAAACTGGAAGAAACAGTAAATCTCAAGGAATTCTGTCAAATCATTGTTCAAGAAGTCCGCAAAGTGACTGGATTTGACAGGGTGATGCTTTACAAATTTGAGGAAGATGGGCATGGCGCTGTTATTGCTGAAGAAAAACTAGAAACTATGGAATCTTATCTGGGACTGCATTACCCAGAATCAGATATTCCTAAACCAGCAAGAAAATTATTCGCGTCTAATTGGATCAGATTAATTCCCGATACTCATGCTGAACCTGTAGAAATTTTCCCAGCTAAAAATCCAATTAGCCAACACTCCTTAAATTTAACCAACTCTATTCTCAGAAGTGCCTATAACTGCCATATAGAGTACTTGCATAATATGGGTGTTGGTTCTTCTTTGACTATCTCTTTAATTAAAGAAGGAAAACTCTGGGGACTAATTGCTTGTCATCACCAAACACCGAAATATGTTTCCTACGAATTACGAAAAGCTTGCGAATTCTTAGGACGAGTGATATTTTCAGAAATCACAGCCAAAGAAGAAACTGAAGATTACGACTATCGGATGCAATTGACATATATTCAAACGGCATTGGTTGAATATATGTCCCAAGAAGAAAACTTTATTGATGGGTTAGTTAAACACCAACCAAATATTCTCAATTTAACTAGCGCCCAAGGTGCAGCAATATGTTTTGGTGGTAATTACACCTTAATTGGCGAGACTCCCACAGAAGAAGAACTAAATCATTTAATTCAGTGGCTAAAAACTAACGTCAATGAAGAAGTGTTTTACACAGATTCTTTGCCGCGCATTTATCCAGATGCACAAAACTTTAAAAATGTTGCCAGTGGTTTGCTAGCTATTCCCATTTCCAAACGCAATTATGTGTTGTGGTTCCGCCCAGAAGTGATTCAAACTGTTAATTGGGGAGGCGATCCCAATCAGGCGTTTGAACTTCATCAATCCGATGGCAATATGCGCCTGTGTCCGCGTAAATCGTTTGAATTGTGGAAACAAACGGTTAGCTTAACTTCTTTACCTTGGCAATATGTAGAAGTTAAAGCTGCATTAGAATTGCGAAAAGCCATTGTTAATATTGTGTTACGTCAGGCAGATGAATTAGCACAATTAGCGCACGATTTAGAACTTACTAACGCAGAATTGAAAAAGTTTGCCTACGTCGCCTCCCATGATTTGCAAGAACCACTCAATCAGGTAGCGAACTACGTGCAATTATTGGAGATGCGCTATACAGAAGAACTCGACGAAGATGCAAAGGAATTTATTACCTTTGCTGTCGAGGGAGTTAACCTGATGCAAACTTTGATTGATGATGTACTAGCATATTCTAAAGTAGATGTGCAGGCGATCGAGTTTGAACTAACGGAGGTAGAAACAGCTTTAGAACGTGCCGTTGCTAATTTGCGCAAACGCATTCAAGAAGCTAACGCTATCATTACCCATGATCCCTTACCGACTGTAATGGCTGATAGTACCCAGCTAATGCAGTTGTTCCTAAACCTAGTTGGTAATGCGATCAAATTCCGTAGCGACAAACCACCAGAAATTCATATCAGCGCTTCTCGCTTAGAGGATGAATGGCTGTTTTCAGTACAGGATAATGGTATAGGTATTGATCCACGGTTTAGCGATCGCATTTTCGTCATCTTTCAACGCCTACATACACGCGATGAATATCCCGGTAGCGGTATGGGTTTGGCTATCTGTAAAAAAATTATCGAGTGTCATCGTGGACGCATCTGGGTAGAATCCCAACTCGGTGAAGGAGCAACATTCTACTTTACAATTCCGGTAGGAGGCCGCGATCGTGAGCGCAGAAACGGACGAAAAGCACAAAACAATCTTTTTGGTCGAAGATAATAAAGCCGATATCCGTTTGATCCAAGAAGCTTTGAAAAATAGCTTAGTACCGCACGAGATAATTACCGTTCGGGATGGGATGAATGCTATGGCTTATTTGCGCCAAGAAGGTGAATATGCTGATGCACCCCGTCCCGACATCATCCTTCTGGATTTGAACTTACCAAAAAAAGATGGTAGAGAAGTCTTGGCGGAAATTAAAAACGACCCCAAACTCAAACGCATTCCTGTAGTTGTGTTAACAACCTCGCACAACGAGGAAGATATTTTTCACAGCTACGATTTGCATGTGAATTGCTACATCACCAAATCCCGCAACCTCAGCCAGCTATTTCAAATCGTCAAAGGAATAGAAGATTTTTGGTTGTCTACCGTCACTTTGCCGGTTGAGTAAAGTTAGGAGTTAGGAGTTAGGAGTTAGGAGTTAGGAGTTAAGAATTAAGAGTTGAGAGTGAAAAGTTAATAATATTCCTAACTCCTCACTCTCAACTCCTCACTCCTCACTCCTCACTCCTCACTCCTCACTCCTCACTCCTCACTCCTAACTCCTAACTCCTAACTCCTCACTCCTAACTCATAACTCCTCACTTCTAGACTATGGTGGGAAGCCCAGTCAAAATCTTATTAATTGAAGACAATTTGGCAGAAGCCAGATTGTTACAAGAGTTTCTCAAGCAAGCCACTTGCAGTAATTTTATTCTGGTTCATGTCAAGCGATTAAGAGAATCCCTGCAAGAACTCAGTAAAAATACTTACGATATTATCTTGTTGGATCTGACGCTACCAGATAGCGAAGGATTGGCATCTCTTGCGCCATTAATGAGTCAAGCCCCTAGCTTGCCGATTGTGGTGTTAACTAATACTAATGACGATGAACTGGCCTTAGATGCGGTGCGGCGAGGCGCACAAGATTATCTTGTTAAGCGACAGGTAAATGTAGAAGTACTGGTTCGCTCTTTACGTTATGCGATCGAGCGCAAGCATACTTTAGAAGCGTTACGCGCAGTCAATCACGCCTTAGAAACTCGAGTTGAGGAAAGAACCGCTGAGTTAGTTAAAGCTAAAGAACTCAACCAGTTTAAATCTGAATTTGTTTCTATGTTATCTCATGATATTCGCAATCCTTTAAATACCATATTGCTAGCTGCTGGATTGCTACAAAATAATGATGACAAATTACCACGGGAGAAAAAACTTAATCATTATCAGCTAATTCGTTCAGCTATCAAAAATATGTCACAGCTATTGGATGAAGTTTCATTCTTAGGTAAAGCTGACTCAGGTAAACTCGAATGTGAATTGACTGTGGTAGATTTACCAGCTTTCTGTCGTGAACTAGTTCAAGAAGCAGAACTAATTACAGCTGAGAAAAAACTTACACTTGAATTCACAGTTGCTAATCAATTAGGTGAAGTATTATGCGATGAAATTCTCTTGCGGCACATTCTGGCTAATTTACTTGGTAATGCTATTAAATATTCTCATATAGGCAGTAAAGTTTATTTTGAATTAATTAGTCAGGAAAAAACAGTTATATTTCGGATTAGAGATGAAGGAATTGGCATTCCTAAAGAAGACCAACTGCGACTTTTTCAGCCTTTCCAACGTGCTAACAATGTCGGTTCAATTCCTGGTACTGGTTTAGGGTTAGCGATTGTGAAAAAGTGTGTAGAAGCACATGGAGGCGAGATTGCTGTTAGTAGCGAAGTGGGAGTGGGTACAACGTTTACTGTAACGTTGCCGTTGATTACTGCTTAATACCATTTCTATGTGAAGATGCACATTATTATTAGCCTGCGCAGGCAGAGAGAAGTCCCTACGGCGGGTTTCCCGCCGTAGGGAACTTCGGAGCTTTGTATGTGAGCAAGAGGCTTATAGCCTGTGGGGATATGCAGCCTCATAGAGAATTGGTATTACAACCCCGTGATGTAAGCTGGCAATCAAAAGTCTAAACAAAGTTGAAGTAGCTACTGTCAAGACTGAGATTTGTATCTCCCTGAACAATCGCAATTAGTTCACTTTTCTCGTTGTTGTTAAAAAATATCGCTGTTCCAGATGGTAAACCAGTGGGGGATGAACCCAAGCTATAGTTAGCTGCTGTACCTGCAAGTTGGATAGTATCCTCACTGGTGTTGAAGTCAGTAATTAGCGCGTAGTCTTTTGTACCACCTGAAGTGTAATAGCAAAGTTCATCCAAATAGGGGTCGCGTCCTTCTATTGGATTGGGACTCCCCAGAATGAATCTGTCTTTCCCTGTTCCACCAGTCAAGGTAGCTAAGTTCTCTATACCACCATATGGTGAGTAATCATTGCCTCCATCCACCACATCATTACCAGCGCCGCCATCTAGGACATCATTACCGGCCAATCCCTGTAATATGTCATCACCTTTGCCACCTAATAAAGTGTCTTTATCATCAGCAGAGATGAAATTATTGTTACTAATTAAGGTATCGTTTCCTGAACCGCCGTCTAGCAGGTCTTCACGTATTCCACCATAAAGAATGTCATTGCCGGAGCCGCCGTAGAGAAAGTTTTTGTTAAAGTCAAAGTTTCGTGTGGTACCCTGGACTTCATTGCCACCGAATAGGGTATCATTGCCTGAGCCACCGTAGAGAGTATCCTCTCCAAAACTTCCCTCTAGAAAATCGTTACCAGAGCCACCATCTAGTCTGTCATTTCCGCCTCCTTGAGTTGCCACGCCGTCACCAGAATTTGCCACCATGGAATCGCCGCGTAATGTGTCGTTTCCAGCACCACCCTCCAGGACATCATCCGCATAGCCTTTTTCTAAAAGCTCACTGAATTCAAAATTTTCAAAGGCTTTATAACCACCAAATATCTCATCATCGCCAGAACCACCCTTTAAGGTATCCTTGCCAGCTCCACCTTGGATAAAATCATTGCCAGAGCCACCTAGTATGTAATCTTGTCCCCGACTATAGAGTTCGAGTCCCTCTTTGGTAACTGAGAGCAGTTTAATACCTTCTGTAGAGAAACTAACTTGAAAATAAGGCTCGCTATCAGGATCGCCAAGTATACTGTCGGCTCCATCACCGCCAAATAGTTTGTCACTTCCAGCTAAACCAAATAAGCTGTCATCTCCTGTTTTACCATTTATCAAGTCATCGTCTTGCGTGCCTCGGAGATTATCATTATTAGGCGTGCCGTTAATGAGTGCCATATTTTTCTTCTCTGTATAACTTGATGTGAGTTCGAGGAGTGGAAAGTTGTCAAAAAAAGCTGAGACATATTGTGAAGGTAGATGCAAATGCAAGTCTCAGCAATGAAAATTAAGGAGGCTATCGTATTGCGATTAGCATATTAATCACAATTTAAGATTACAGTACATCTGTCAATAAGCAATATTGCTTAAATATTTAAGGGTGGTTGAGGTGTAAAACTAAGCAAAGTTTGCTGAATCATTACCATTAATAAAAAAGCGGATCGTCATGTGACCCATCGCTTCAAAATGGTATTAAATAACTTTAAATAAAATATAGTAGAATGTAGTCAAATATAGTGTGAGTAGGTATGGTCAAAGACGTGCCAAAAGAAAAACTGAAAAAATCATCTCTGTCCTGACAATCAAAACTGAATGATTAATTGTAGATGAAAAAGTAGTCAGATATATTCAAATATCATGAAGTAGTTAGAGGTGTAAAAGGAGGCGGAGATTGTCAGGCGTGCAGAATGTCGAGAAACACATAATTAAACATGGTCACGAGTGGTTTGATTATTGTGATGTAACTACTTCTGCATCGAAAAAATTATTCAATATAGCTCAGTTTAGCCAACGTCAAAGTTACTTTTATGGTTGGGGAATATTAACGCTATCCAAACTAGATGTTCTTTTCAAATCCAATGAGAATTATAAAGCGTTACCAGCAAAGGTAGCGCAACTAGTTCTCAAACAGAATGCTGATTGTTGGGCAAGTTACTTCAAGGCTTTAGATGATTATAAGCAAGAACCATCAAAGTTTACAGTCAAACCGAAACCTCCGAGCTATATAAAGAAAGAGAATAACTTAGTTAAGTTCAATTACCAAGCAGTAAGTAAGAAGGAATTCAAAAAAGGTTTTATTGTTCCTTCGATGTCTCCAATCCGTATTCCGGTCAAACCTGGATTGAAATGTCACTGACCCCCGAATAGAATTCAGGGGCTTGTAAGAGGAGAACTCACCAAACTCTAAATACGAGACTAAACCAGTGTCTAGCCATTAATACTGAACTATCTGGGTGTGGTAGCCCACAACACGTTACTAGATGCCTCCCAAGTCTGTATCCTCTGTGGTAGTCAGTGGCGAAGGGACATATAAACCTAGCAATAGGACTTATCGTAAATGTTTGTTCCAGTTGTAGACAGCAATAATCGACCCCTGATGCCAACAACGCCTGCTAGGGCTAAGCGTTGGATAAAATCCGGCAAAGCTACACCATTTTTCAACAAAGGAGTGTTTTGTGTTCGACTCAACGTAGAACCAAGTAACCGCAATTATCAGCCGATTGCTGTAGGAGTTGACCCAGGTAGCAAGCGGGAAGGGTTTAGCGTTAAATCCAAGGCTCACACCTATTTAAACGTACAAACTCATGCGGTTGATTGGGTCAAAGACCATGTAGAAACACGACGCAATATGCGACGTGCAAGACGGTTGCGTAATACTCCCTGTCGCCAAAACCGTAAAAACCGACTGGTCAACAAGAAGAAACTCCCGCCATCAACCAAGGCTAGGTGGCAATGGAAGCTACGCATCTGCAAGTGGCTAGTATCAATATTTCCTATCAACACTTTCGTGGTTGAAAATATCAAAGCTAGAACCTGGAAAAATGGACGCAAGTGGAATGTTGCGTTTTCTCCTCTGGAGGTTGGTAAAGAGTGGTTTTATTCTGAACTGCAACAAATTGCCAATTTAGAAATTCGCTCAGGAAATGATACTTACACTGAACGTCAAGCCTTGGGGTTGAAAAAATCCAAAAACAAGTTATCTAATAAGTTTGATGCACATTGTGTTGATTCATGGGTTTTAGCTAACTGGTTTATTGGAGGACACACTCAACCCGATAACACCAAGCTCATTGAAATAATCCCTCTAGAATTCCACCGCCGTCAATTACATAGATTGCAAAATCAAATGGGTAACATTCGACCTCGCTATGGTGGCACAATTAGCGATGGATTTAAGCGAGGTTCAGTAGTCAAGCATCCCAAATACGGATTTTGTTATGTAGGCGGTTGGGCATTATCACCTACGAAAAAAGACCCTCACAGAAAAACAATTAGTTTGCATAGTCTTAACACTGGCAAGCGACTGACTCAAAATGCACTATCCAAAGATTGCAAGTTTTGCGCTTACAACTCTTGGAGAGTTACTGCCGTTAAAACGGCATGAGTCGTGTTTCCTCCGTGGGCTAAAGCCACACGGTTTCCACACTTCCAGGAGCTTTTAGATGAAGACTTATGTGAGGTGAGAATAGTACCAAAGACAGGTTGTTTTGTCATTGAAGTAGTTTACAACGTTATAGATAAACAACCGACGTTCTGTAGTTTAAATCCTCAGCTAGCAGCAGCTATAGATATTGGTTTGGATAACTTAGCTACTGTTGTTTTTAGTGAGCCAACTATCCAACCTTTAGCCATAAATGGTAAGCCTTTGAAGTCAAAGAACAAGTTTTATAATAAACAAGTTGCAAGTTTCAAAGGTTTTTTGCCTGACGGTCAACTCACATCTAAAAGGTTGCAAAATCTAATCAGAAATAGGAATAATTTTGTTGACTCTTATCTACATCAAGTGTCTCAGATACTTGTGATGGAATTAGTTAAAAATGGAGTCACAGAAGTTGCAATTGGTAAAAATGAACAATGGAAAACAGGGATTAAATTAGGAAAGAAAACTAACCAATCATTCACTCAGATACCACATGCTAGATTTATCCAAATGCTGACTTGGAAATTAGAGAAAGTTGGCATTATCGTTAAGGTAGGTGAAGAGTCATATACTTCTAGAGCTTCCCTAATTGATTGGGACAACATCCCAACATATAACCCTAACAAAAAGATAAAACATAAGTTTTCTGGTAAAAGAATTCAAAGAGCGTGGTACGAGAGTAAAAAGAAAGTTAGAATCCATGCTGATGTGAATGGAGCATTTAACATCGGAAGAAAAGTAATCCCAAACTTGTTCTGTTGTGTTCAACAGTTTATAGAGAGGGATATTGGATGTCTGGTAGTACATCCAAGGCGGATAACACCTTTGTTCTGTCCTGTTCAGGATAAAAAAGTTGTTGCTTAAACCCAGGTGTAATAGTCTGTCTATATTTGACTATGTAAACTGGAACTATCTGTACCAAAATCTTCTTATAAATAACTCATGTCCGAAAATCACCTTACACTGAACCTAGTTGAAGGTTCTGTCTCCTTTAGGTTTTCACCCGAAGCAGCACGGGAATTAAAAGCGGCGCTGGATCAATTGATGAATAGCCTTAAAGCTGTCGCTGCTAAAACCACTGCTGGTGGTGGTAAACCCAGTCCTCAACGTCCAACGGAATATCGTTACACGGGAGAGGTATTTTTGGAAATTTTCTGTAATCCCAATATCTGGCCTACTCCCTTCGCGGCGAAAGTCCTACTCACCGTCCGTGATGTGAACATTCGTTTAACTACCGAAGCTGAACTTACCCGCGTCATAGAAGACATTAATCAGTATTTAGAGCAAGTTGGATGATTGTCATTAGTCATTAGTCATTAGTCATTAGTCATTAGTCATTAGTCATTAGTCATTAGTGATTGGATTTTTCCCCATTCCCAATGCCCAATGAATGCCCAATGCCCAATGCCCAATGCCCAATGCCCAATGCCCAATGACCATGCTAAAAAATTACCGGAGCAGTTGCCAATACATAACTACTCCGGCAAAAATAATCAGTTTTAAACTTTAATGAATGATTGCAGTTAAGATTTTGGAGATTTCGGATTGGGCAAGATTTATCAAAAGCAGAGATTTTCTTTATGATCAGGTGTTGAATCTTTTGTTGTCAAAAGTACAGAACTGCATAAATAGATTCCCAATCACGCCTTCGGGTGGCGCTGACTCAACAGTTGCTACAACGCTAAGAATTGCAACGCACCGGCTCCAAAATCTCAAATTGTTAATTCACTAGTCGTTTTCCCATTCTTCACGACCAATTAAATCGCCAATGCGATCGCGTAACAAGAAGTCACACTTTTCTAACTCACATTCAACACAAACCCACTCTCGTGCTGGTATGTATTGGCAAAGGCTATATATGGGTTGCTGTCTGCTAACCACTCCCTTTTGCACCAGTCTTCGCGCTTCGTCTTGAATTACGTCTAAAGAGTAGTAGCTGATAGAAGACACCGTATTCACACTCATGGTTTTTACTCACAAATTAACACGTAAGTAGTGTTCCCAAAAATCATAAGGAACAAACATGGCAGGCAATAGATTTAACGCTAGGATTTTGTAGTTTGGTATACGGAACTAATTTCATTTTGACGCTACATATCCTCAAATTATATGAATAAATGTTAAGAAAGTCAAATTTTCCTGACATTATGTCTTTTGAACTGAAAATCGAAAGGTAAAAAGTAATAAATTTTACCGTTTGCTATTGTTGTGTAACTTATTTTGGTTTGGACTTAAACCCTTGTTTTTACTACCTGAAGTGATTATAGGCAGGGGGTTCAGCACTTAGCAGACAGATAATTTACATACCTAAAAATGTACGTAAGGTGCGATCTAAAACTTTTGGCATCTTTCTGAAGAAAAACACTGAAATAAAATTTGGTATAAGCATGGGTATAATCTGCTGCAAGTCATCTGGAGCTACAATACAACACTAAATTTGATAAATCATTATTCGTTAATAATTTCTTAAATAAACCTTTACTTACATGGTTAAGTCTAGCACTGTTGGTAAATAGATTGTTGCGGAAGAACAGTTGTAGCAATGTGGAATGATTGAAGTTGAATGGATTGATTGGATATTAAGAGTAGCGCCGCGATAAAAATCAAAGATTTGAGTTGTATTTTCCATGTTTTACCTCTGTTTAATTACGTAGGAATATAAGTATTTAAAACAACTTCGTTTTTATTCATTAACTACAGTTAGTTTGATTAAACTTATTACTCATATATTGTTAAGCAATGTTTCAACTATTAGTTTTTTTCATACTCAAGGAAGAAAACTACGAATGATTTGATAGTATTACAAAATACTAGTAGTTGTTGGTTGTTCATGGTTCATAGTTCATAGCTATTAACCATTAACCATTAACCATCCACTAGATATAGTCATATTGAAACAGACGCAATGCGATCGCGTCTGTAAAACGGGTGTCTGATTTTCTCAACTTAATTGTTCTTTACATTACAAGGATTGAAGCCGAAAACCCACCAGTAAAAGCTTTTTGTCTAACATCTAGCTTGAAAAAGGGAGTAGGGAGTGGGGAATAGGGAGTAGGGGAAGAAATCTTTTTCGTGGCAAACTTTGCGGGATTTTCCCGTGATTGACTGTTTATGGGATTTTTACCAGATATTTTTACTGAAAATCCTTAATTATTCCCAGCTTTCCTCATCTTCATAGGCGCTGTCTTGTTCATCCTCTCCTTGATTTTCAGGCTTGCGCTCTTGCTTAATTTGGTTCAATATCGACAGTACCTTAGTACCGCGTTCTATGGAACGGTCTTCGATAAACACCACCTCTGGTGTGCGACGCAGGCGCACCCGCGCACCAAGTTCGCTGCGGACGTAACCCGTCGCCGATTTTAAGCCTGCCATAGTTTCTGCTTTGGCTTCTTCTGTGCCATAAATTGACACGTAAATTTTGGCGTGTTGCAAATCGCCAGAAACATCTACATCGGTAACACTTACCATTCCTGTTCCCACACGGTCATCTTTAATCCCGTTGAGCAGCATTTGGCTAACTTCCCGTTTTATTAATTCAGCAACGCGGGAAACGCGGCGACTTGTAGCCATAGATAATAATGCCTCCTTACAGAGGTTGTACTACTTGAGAATGCCACGGCTTCTAGCCGTGAGATTTTGAGGTTGAACCTGCATCCGCCTGGTTGCTGTAGAATGCTTTATGCATCTAGAGTCGCAGTTTTGTAAGTTAACTACAACCCTACAACCTTTTTAAAGGCGACTCCCCAAGCATTTTCTGCACTGAGGGTATACATCCCCAGTCTAGCTGGGTTTTTTGGTTTCCCAAAAAGCTTTTATTTTCTTTCGCAGTCCGTCAGGAATGCCTAGCTATATAAAAGAAGGTTTTCGCTCCCCTGAAAAAACTATTTTAAGAAATTTTGGTGTACTGGCTGATTTTAGCCAGAGTTTTTACTATTGCCCAGTTCGCGTATGTGAGTTAAGGAGATTATACCACGGTAGTTACTCAATGTATAAGCGCGATACGCCGGAGGCGTAATCGCTTCGCTTATCGCGCATTATCAAGGTAGAAAATCTCAGGATTTTCAGACTTCCTGACATTTTGTCGTGAATTGATGGTAATCCCTGGAAGAGACAAACCCCCTGTATAGTCTGAATCTAAATTGTACTTAAGCCCAGCATCGCTCGTAGGGTAAGAGTAATAAAAACGAAACCGCCTATAAACAAGCCCAAGAGGGCTATCAGGGTAACTGGGCGTTTCAACAACGGTGCTAAGGGCGCGAAGGTGTTTAACAAAACGCCCAACAGGGTAGTAATGAAGTAGCGGACGTAGCGAAAGACGTTATCCCAAAATCCGTCAAGCATCTGCTTTTAAACTGCCTTGTTATATACTGTATGTTTGTTTTCAACTGCCCGATTAATTTTATTCTAATTTAATCTACACAGTTGTTGATGGTTGGTCGTTCATGGTTCATGGTTCATGGTTCATGGTTCATGGCTATTAACCATTAACCATTAACCATTAACAAATGACTAATGACAAATGACAATCAAACAACATCTTGATATAAAATATGTTTCACCAGGTTGAATACATATATTTAGTAGCTTAGTTTCAGTTAAATGTTAAGTCAACTACCAAAGCAAAATTTTCCGCGTCCATTTTTGAAATGGGCTGGAGGAAAAAGCAAGCTGATCCCTCAATATAATTCCTATTTTCCCAGTGATTATCAAACTTACTATGAACCATTCTTGGGTGGAGGTGCTGTTTTTTTTCATCTCCAATATTTTCGTTATAGTCGAGCAGTTTTAACTGATATTAATTCAGAATTGATTACTACTTATCTTTGTGTTCGGGATAATGTTGATGAGTTAATTAATATTCTTAAAGAGCATCAAAGCCGACATAATCGAGAATATTATTATCATATTAGAGCTAATCCAGCTAGCACAAATTTAGAACAAGCTGCACGTCTAATATATCTGAATAGAACTTGTTTTAACGGTCTTTATCGGGTTAATTCACAAGGTAAATTCAATGTCCCATTAGGCAGATACAATAACCCCAAGATTTGCCAGGAAGATTTACTGCGTGCAGCTTCAGCCGCCCTTTCTAAATCTGAGATTCGCCAAGCAGATTTTGCTGATGTCCTAAATTTTGCCATCGACAAAAATGATTTTGTATTTTTTGACCCGCCTTATCATCCTATCAGTGATACTAGCTATTTCACCGCTTATAGCCGCAATTCTTTCTGTGAGAAAGACCAAGAACGCCTCAGAGATATTTGTGCAGAATTGGCAAGTCGTGGTGTCAAAGTTATGATATGTAATTCTGATTGTGATTTTATTAAAAAAATTTATACACAAATAAATTTTAATATATATCGTATAGAAGCCGCACGGTCTATTAATTCTAATATCAAAAAACGCGGTATGATTTACGAGTTGTTAATTACCTCATACTAAAGATGTTTATTTGCCCAGGCAATAAATCTGTCTAAGCTGTGAACTGCTAGCAAGTTGTGGTTATCAATTTCTCTTTCTTTTAACCAATCTATTGCGCCTCCTCTCATTCCTTCACCACCAATAACAATAATTGTTGGTGCAGGATAAGAGTGTTGAATATTTAAATTCAGGTAAGGAAATTTTTCATCTACGGAACCTTCACTTTCTTGCCATTTGCATTCGATAATTAAGCCAGATGCCATTGCAGGTAAACCCACAATATAAAAATCAACATAAATATCTGTTTGATAAATGCCCATGCCTATGTAAACTTGCTTGGCATAACATTTTGGCAATAAAGTAGAAGTTAATAGAAATTCTCGTCTTTGCTTTTTGGGAATGTGAGAATACACTTGAAAATATCCATGTGCCCTTAATGTGGTTTCTACATGACTTTCTAAAATCTCACCAGACTTATTAGCCCGGAAGCCTTGAATCCTTGTCATCCTGAATCCCTCTACAAAAGCAGCGCTTATTCTAGAATTCCACGGAAACTGTAGCACATCGGCAATTACTTAATATGAATTTTCAATTGGAAATGAGAAAGCAATAAGCTGTGAAATTAATGTCCTTAAAATAGTACGTATGTATTGAATCTATGAATACAAATGTATTAATAATTTTGACTATATATTTTTAATTTACTGGTGCTTTTTCAGAAACAGAAATTCACTTTTTGCTGCAACATTTAAGAAATGCTTTGGCGTCCTTACATAAGAGTCCCCCCGCAAACGGGGGGGAGATAAATTAAATGAGGACAATTTTTGGCGGCTGGAATATTAAGGAAAATATTTGCGATTCGCATTTACATTAAGGCGATAAAGCCTAAAAAAAATTTAGCGATAAGAATGGAGAAGGAAAGTAACTCTGGCTTTAGCTGGTCTGAATTTCAGTGTTACCATTGCGGATAGCCCACGCCATTTCTAGCAGTTGAGTCCAACGCTTTTGCAATTGTTTGGGAGTGCATTTAACAGCTTTGGCGATCGCCTGGTCACTTTCTCTTGCGGTTTTAAGTTGTAAAATATACCGTTCCTGTTCGGTAAGTTGATTGAGAAAGCGTTCCCACTGCACAGAGGAAAGTCCTAGCTTGTGTTCTAGACTAACGCCTAACCATTGATGTACCAATTGCCATTCGTGAGTACGGGCAAACTTTTCTACATGGTATTTAAAACGCTGTTGCAGATAGTCGCGCTGGCGGCTGTTAAGACCAAGAATTTCGTCTATTTCTGGTACTGAGAGGTCTTGGAGTTTTAATACTAGATAGTTAACACAGTCGTGTTGACCTTGAGAGTCTAAGTATTTTACCAATTCAGAAATCACGCGATCGCGCTCGCTATCTTCAACCAGATCAAAACCAGGTTGGGAAACCATTTGCGATCGCAACTGTTGCACCGCCGAGTTACGCTGATAAGATTCAGCTTCTTCGGTTTTAGCAGACTCTACCGCCATTTCAAAATCCACACAGGTTTCTTTTTGAGGCTGACGACGAGCAAAAGCTTGAGCGCGGAGTATAATCAACTGTTGATTAGCACCACCAGGTAAGTTAATACGGCGCTTTGCATATTGTTCTGTAAACGCCATGTATTCGGCTAATTCCAGTAGAGTGCGCGGACTATAATCTTCTGGTAATTCGTTTTCCCGGCGGAAAGCCTTAATCGCTTCGAGATAAAATGCTTGCAGGAAATCTTCAATCAAATTATAACGAGCCTGAAATCCTAACTCAGTTTTAGATACACTTACATGACGGTAAACCATAGCACCTAACATACTATGTAATTCTACGCGCCCCTGTTTGGAACCCTGTTGATAGTAACGAAGGCATTTTTGCAAGCGATGGCGTGCCAAAGTTACTTGCCAGCACATGATTTGCCCGGAAGTTTGAATGCGATGACTCTTATCGCAAATGCGTTCTACTTCTTTAACGATACGTAATGCTACAGTTTGCACGCCCTCAGACGCTGCTTTCACCTGTGCTTGCATTTCCTTACACAGCAGCTGGATCAAAGCATCGGTGGTGGCTGGCAATTTTGTGCTGTTTGCGTAGCGCTCAAAAGCATGTGCAGAGGAGGGTAGATTTGCGAGATTGACTTTCATGACTTTTTTGGGAGTGGTATTGCACCGTAATATACGGCAAGCAGACACTTGAGAAATCTCTTGGTCCTTACCTATCAAGAGTAACCGCAAGCACTGCTCACATTTAAGAATGTAAGAAATCTCCGCAAGTTCCAGGGATGCAAATGTGTCGGTTTGTCTAACAGCAACTGCCACAAGAATATTAGCTCTCACATCCAAACAGCGAAAACCCTTATTCTATAAGCGTTTTGTTCACCACCATATTAGCTGCTTTTTACCTCATCAGCATGACGATTCTTAAAGTGGAGCAATTTTACTCCCAATTTCCGAAATGCAAGGACTTGCTTATGTAGTTATATTTTCATAGCCAAGCGGCTGCTTTTTCCCAACCTAACCCCTGCCGTAAAATAGTTGGTTCTCCTCCTGTCAAGTCCATAATCGTAGACACTTCATAGCTTGGTTCCTCGCCAGTGTCTACAATCACATCAACCAAATTATCTAAACGGTCGAATAACTCCACCCGTGAAATAATAGGTTCTGGTTCCACTCCCATAGTTCCATCACCCGTCTCATCTGGTGGTAAATGCGCAGAAGTAGAAATAATCGGATTTCCCAACGCTTCTAGCAACGCTAAGCACACCGTGTGATTTGGCACTCTAATTCCAGTCGTTTTTCGCTTTGGACTTTGCACCAGACGCGGAACCAACTTGGTAGCAGGTAGCAAAAACGTGTAAGGGCCTGGGATTAGATTCCTCATAATCCGATAAGCAGCATCGCTGACAATAGCATAAGTTGCCACATTAGAAAGCGATGGACATAAAAATGTCAGCGGTTTATCATTTGCTAGCTGCTTAATTTGCCGTACTCGTTCTACTGCCGACCTCGCATTTAAATTGCACCCGATCGCATAGACTGTATCAGTAGGGTAGAGCATCACCGCGCCATCAGAAAGCGCCGCTTGTATTTCTTCTATTCGGCGTATTTGCGGATTATCAGGATGAACTGAGAAAATTTTTGCCATATTTGGGAGTGGGAAGGGGCGCTTGGGCTAGGGGACTAGGGACTAGGGGCTAGGGGACTAGGGACTAGGGGCTAGGGGACTAGGGAAAAATCCAATGACTAATGACTAATGACTAATGACTAATGACTAACAAATTTATTTCTATGAGTAAAGTTGCTTATCTTCAATGTCCAACGGGTATTTCTGGTGATATGTGCTTGGGAGCATTGGTAAGTCTCGGTGTTCCCGTGGAGTATTTGATAGAAAAACTAAATAGTTTGGAAATTGAACATGAGTATAAGTTATGGGTGGAACTTGTCCAGCGCAATGGTCAGCAGGCGACAAAGGTGCATGTAGAGTTATTAAACCATCATCACCATGACTATGAACACAGTCACCATCACGGACGCCATTTACCAGAAATTGAAGAGATGATTCTCAAGGCTGGGTTGTCTCAAAGGGCTGAAGCTTGGAGTTTAGCTGTGTTTCGACAACTAGCGATCGCAGAAGGGGCTGTGCATGGTGTTG
The DNA here is from genome assembly GCA_051861145.1 of Nostocaceae cyanobacterium. Taxonomy (GTDB): domain Bacteria; phylum Cyanobacteriota; class Cyanobacteriia; order Cyanobacteriales; family Nostocaceae; genus JBHYDF01. The sequence goes on along the minus strand of JBHYDF010000016.1, from coordinate 38,134 downwards.
CACCGGAAAAGGTTCACTTTCATGAGGTGGGTGCAGTTGATGCGATTGTAGATATTGTCGGTACTTGTCTGGGGTTAGATTGGCTGGGAATTGAGAGTAACGAACAAGGATTACCCCTACTCTACTGCTCGGCGTTTCCAACCGGCGGAGGAACGATACGCGCCGCCCACGGACGAATGCCTGTACCAGTACCTGCGGTGTTAAAGTTGTGGGAAATGCGCAATTGTCCAGTTTATAGCAATGATATAGAACGGGAACTAGTGACACCTACAGGGGCTGCGATCGCTACTACTCTTGCCACAGATTTTGGATCGCCTCCTACAATGACCATCAAACAAGTAGGACTAGGAGCGGGTACGCTAAATTTACCTATTCCTAATATATTACGTTTATGGCTCGGTGAAACAGATAATTTATCTGTAAGTCCAACAGATAAACCATCCGTTATTAACACCAGTCCGAAATTAGAAACTATATCGGTACTGGAAACCCAAATTGATGATTTAAATCCCCAAGCTATAGGTTATGTATTTGAAGCATTATTTGCGGCGGGTGCTGTAGATGTCTTTACCCAGCCTATTAATATGAAAAAGTCCCGTCCGGGAATTTTATTAACTGTAATTTGTCATCCAGAAAAAATACTCAATTGTGAAGCTGTTTTATTTCGTGAAACTACTACTTTGGGAATTCGTCGCTTGACTCAACAACGGGCTATTTTAGAACGAGAAATTCAAAAAGTAGAAACAGAATATGGTGTAGTGCGTATCAAAGTGGCATGGATAGAGCAAGCAAATAAAAGAGTTATAAATAACGTACAGCCAGAATACGAAGATTGTGCAGAATTAGCGCGTAAACATCATATTTCCTGGCGAGAAATTCAAAGGATGGCGTTACAGAATTGGCATTTACAAAATAAAAAATAAAAAATAACAAAATTACAAAATAAGGGAACAGGAAACAGGGAAAAGAAGGTTAATAGTTCTCCGCTCCCTTTGAACCGACGACTGAAGTCGCGGCTATACAAACAAAGTCCGCTTGCGCGGACTAATAGTATTTCACATTAATCGCGATACATATAAATCTTGACCAGACGTGAAATTTAGCGTTTCTACACCATCTGTATTTGTATCAGAGTTTTTGTGAAATGGTATTAAAGCTTAAAAGCCTGCGATCGCGTAGCGTGCGCGCCAGCGTATAGGCAGGCTTTGTTAAAATAGCCTCAGGCATTACTCTGAGGTATTTTACACAAGAGGTCTATTGTTAATAGTTATTTGATGGTTGTTGATTATTCATAGTTCATGGTTAATTGTTCATGGCTATTAACCATTAACCATTAACCATTAACCATTAACTCTTCAGTTAATCTCTGAATGTTCTTTGAACTGCATCAGATGCATCTTCAGCACCACGCTGAACATTTATTTTTGCATCTTCAGCACCACGCTGAACATTTTTACTCACGTCTCTAGCAGCATCCTCGGTGTTTCCCTTGATATTTTCAATTCCTCTTTGAGTTCCCTTAGAAACGCCTTCAGTTAATTCTTTAGCTGAACTGCCGATATCTTCACCGAGATTCTTAACTCTTTCAGGAAAAGGTGTACCTTGACGATAATTTTCAACATATTGCCCTGGGCTGTCAACACCCTTTTCTTGAATGTTCTGCGCAGCATTTTCCTTCAGGTACTCTGCTTTCGCTTTTGCTCTGGTTGCGGCTCCTTGGGATCTGGGATCTACATCACTGAAGTTATTCATCCCACCTTGGTATTCATTAAGAACCTTATCACCCTTGGGAACGGATATTTCTGAATTACCTCTTGTGGAAGGTTGAGGAGGCTGTCCTGCTACTGTGGGACGGTTACAAGCCTGTGTCAAGAAGAGAAAGATTCCTGCCAAAAATACCGTTAAAATTTGGTTCAGGCGAATTTTTTTGATCCAAGCAATTACTTTGTTCATTATGCAAATCCTTACAGTACAATTGTTTGACTTTGTTAAACATTCAGCCATACTCAAACCAAAATTTTGATATTTTAAATTTTGGTTTGATGGCAAATTCTGAAACTTTGGGACAAAAAATTAACTTTTATCTATTTACAGCAGGATTAGGTTGCAATTCCGGTCTTGCTCCTGCTTCATCTGCTTTTTCTTGCAAAAAGCCTGAAGCATCTTGAACAGCTTCTTTCACAGTCTCAAGTCTTTCCTTAACTCTTTCGCCTACATCTGGTTCACGCTGAATTAAACCACCCGGTTCAGGCTTCTGAAAATCTTTTTCAGATTTGATTGGCAATTGTCCTTCCTTGTATGCTCTACCTACTGGTGTTTCTGCACCTGGATAAAGCTTAACTTCATCATTGACAGCACTAGCAACCAAAAATTGTGAATTTAGCTGTAGGCTAGCCTGATCAAGTCCAGATTTGGACATTTTTTGGTTTGTGTATTTGTCCCCACCATTTTTGTAAGGATTATTTGCACCGCCAGCTTGTACGGCTGGATTATTTGGGTTTGCTGCATTAGGATATGGACTACCACAAGCGGTGCTAACTATCAACAATAGTCCTGCCACAAATACAGTTAAAATTTGGCGCAGTCGTAATTTTTTTAAGAAAGCAGTTAAAATGTTCACCTACTCCTCCTTGTTACTCCAAACAATTGCTTTTCACCTTCGTTACACAACACAAAAGCGAATTTTTTGTTTGGATTGGTTTTTGTGATTTCAACAATCGATTTTTAAGAATACGCAGTAAAAAGGAGGCTTTTCCTCTAGCGGAAGTCACATTTTCGTTATTAATCTCATACTCTTCTTATCTAACTTAAGAGGTATATAAGTTTCTATAATTAGCTTTTGATTTAGTTACTTGTTTTCTAATTGTTAAAGTTGTGTTATAAATTTACTTTTAAGTTTACTTGTAAAATTATGATTAGTAGATTTTGCTAAAATTAAGACTAAAATCGAATACATCTAACATTTTGCATCAGTTCCAAAAAGCCTGAAAATAAATTTCCGACCGTGTAGAGACGCGAAATTTCGCGTCTGGGACAAACCCATTGAAACGAGTTAAAATCTTTGTCTAGTTAGCTTTTAGCTAACTTCAGCTTCGGTTCCCGAAATTTATTTCTCGGCTAAATTTTAGACTTGTGGAGAATGGTGCGAGATATTAGATACATCCCGTATTAATTTAAACTAATTACTTGGGTAAAAACTAGCGATATATAATCTTGTAGTTATGATTGGTTGCAAAGAATACATGTCACTTTTAGGAAGAAATAAAACTCCTACACCGATAAATTTTTCGTATGTGCAAAAAATTAATTAATGATGTTAGGCTAGGAAAAGCGTAAAAATCACTACCTAATTTTGCTAATTAAATCAACAATGTTTCCGAAGAAACTTGGGGTATGTTGCTGTTCTACCATATGATTTGAGGTGTTTATCTCTAAGGTAGCAAAGTCAGTATAAATTACCAAAATGGTAAAGAAAGTTTTACGTTGGCTAATTCTGGGCGGGACGCTGTTTTTTTTAGCAAAAGCCCTAAAGGATCACTGGCAAGAAGTTGCTGCTATTCGCATTGACGCACCAGGATGGGCAATTATAGCGATCGCCACAGGTGTAACTTTACTAGCACACGTTTGGGCTGCTTGGGTATGGACTTGGATACTCAAAGATTTAAATCAACCTGTACCATCCTCTCAGTTCATCTATGTTTATTTGAAAACAAATATTGCTAAGTATTTACCGGGTAATGTCTGGCATTTCTATGGGCGAATTATGGCGGCAAAGAGTGCTAGCGTTTCTACTGGTATAGCTACCCTCAGCGTGTTGCTAGAACCCTTACTGATGGCAGCAGCAGCTTTAATCATTGTCCTACTCGGTGGTATTTTTGTAGCAGTAAATACCAGCTTTTTTGTGAAAATAGCACAATTACTGGGTTTAATTGTGGTGCTTTGTGTGGTTCATCCCCGCTTCATAAACCGATTAATTCCCATTTTGCACCGCTTGAAGATAAAAAAATCTGATACTACAAGTACTACAAGTACTCCTGTAAGTATGGGAAGCTATCCATTAAGGCCTTTAATCGGAGAATTGGGCTTTTTAGTATTGCGTAGTATTGGGTTTATATTAACAATGTATGCCTTGGGACCTGTGAATTTAAATCAAATTCCCTGGTTATTAGGGGCTTTTAGTTTTGCTTGGTTGTTAGGGCTTGTGGTTCCCGGTGCGCCTGGTGGTTTGGGCGTATTTGAAGCAACCGCGATCGCATTATTGCAGAATTATTTTCCGACAGCGTTAGTGATTAGCGCAGTAGGCGTGTATCGTCTAGTGAGTATTTTAGCTGAAACAGCTGGTGCTGGCTTAGCCTGGCTTGACGAACGTTTATTTTAAGGAAGAAGCAAGAAGAAAGAAGATATTAGACTTCTTGCACGCATTCATGATTGAGGATAATTAACCACAGATGGACAATAAATAAAAGTTTTTCCTTTGCCTTCCCCCCGTTTCGGGGGGATAGAGGGGGGTGGACACAGATAACAGATAATTTATCTGTGTTTATCTGTGTGCATCTGTGGTTCCATCTATAAAACATCCACTTATGCAAAAGACTACATGAACAAAGTTCATAACGAACTGATGAAAATTTCTCTTCCCTACTCCCTACTCCCCATTTTCAAGGTAGGTTTATAAGGAAAATGCTGAAAACCCCGTTCATTCATGGCGGGGATGAAAGCTAAAGGGGGCGTTTACGCCTCACAGACTTTAACTATTCACGCGCTCTGGGCAATATAACGTTTAACCGTTTCAGTACAAATATTGCCAGCAGTACTAACAAGCAGGACGCTTGTGTCCATAGGGTTGGAAGTTTTAGTAGTTCTGGGAGTTCTTTACGCAAGTAGTGAGAGGCTCGACCTTTGATTCTATTCATAATCAAAGACGGGTTGTCTGTAGGTTTTGCGTTAATAAATAAGTGTACGTGGTCAGGCATAATTTCCATTGCAATAATTTTCCACCTGTTTTCATTACAAACATCGCAGAAAAGAGCGCTGTAATCTATCAGCAACAGCATTTACTAGCACTTTATTTCTACGTTTGGGAATAAAAACAACCAGGGAATTTAGTAAAGATACAGCGTTACCTTCATGCCGGTATTCATCTGTCAAAAAATTAGCTATAACCTATGATAAATAGTTGTAAATTTGGATATTTACATATTAGAATAAAACAAATAAATCGACAACATAGGAGGTGATTGCACTGACGAAATCTCAAAAAGATAAACCCTTAATGGGTATCCAACAAAACCTAATATATTGTGATGCCAACACAAAGGCTATATTGGCTTTTCTATGTGAACAGTCAAATAGTCTTTACAACTGCGGTGTTTATTGGGCACGTCAAATATTTTTCAAAACTGGGAGAATAATTTCTAAGTTTGACCCAGTGTATGAAGTCGGCAAAAACATTCATGCTCAAGCTTTGCCTTCGGTACCAGCACAACAAACTTTGTTAAGCGTATCTGAGGCTTTTAAGTCTTGGAGAAATTTACGTGACTTGTTTTTCAAAGGTGAGTTAAACCAAAAACCAAAACCACCAGATTACAGAACTTCAGGAGGTTTGTATAAAGTTGCCTATCCTAACACAGGTGCTGGTAGACCGACTCTACTAGAAAACGGCTTGATTCGTTTTCCTTTAGGTTTGCAGATTAACCGTTGGTTTAAAGTTAAAGAATTTTTCTTGCCGTTACCAACCAACCTTGATTTTAAAAAGATTAAGGAATTTAAGATACTTCCTAAAAATGGTGAGTTTTACCTTGAGTGCAGCTATGAAGTTGAACCAGTCGCAGTTAAATTAGATGTCAACCAAGCGTTGTCGATTGACCTTGGTACTTCAGCTAATTTGATGGCTTGTGTTGATACAAGAGGCAACTCGTTTTTAGTAGATTCTAGACATGCAAAGTCAATGAATCAACTCTATAACAAGCGAGTTGCTAAACATAAAGAAGGTAAGCCACAAGCATACTGGGATAATTTTCTAGTTCAGATTACCCGTAAGCGCAATCATCAAATGCGTGACATGGTTAACAAAGCCGCTAAGATAGCTATTAATCATTGTTTAACTAATGGTATTGGGACGATTGTAATTGGTTGGAACGAAGGCATAAAAGACGGTGCCGATATGGGTAAACAATCCAATCAGCAATTCGTGCTGATGCCATTAGCCAAACTCAAAGAACGAATTAAACAACTGTGCGAAGTTTACGGTATTCGCTATGTTGAAACGGAGGAAGCTAATACTTCTTGCGCCTCTTTTTTAGATGGGGATTCCCTGCCCGAACATGGTAAAAAGCTACAAGGGTGGAAAGCATCTGGAAAGAGAACTAAACGCGGTTTGTATCGTACTAAAAACGGTAGTTTAATTAATGCCGACCTAAATGGAGCGGCTAATATTCTACGCAAAGTAGCCGGAAACTTAGGCATCGACTTAAGCAGACTGGTTAGACGCTGTTTGACCAGCGTTTCTAGAATCCGTATTTGGACAACCAAATTGGGTTCGATGAAAAAGAATCCCCTTGGCTTTAGCCAGGGGAGTTAGTCAATATATGGCAATCCGAATTGAGTTGTGAGGCAATACGGAACCTCAGAAACCCGGTATCTGGGAGATACCAGGTTTCTCGCCTCTCACGAATTATTTATTAATAATTATCAACTAATGACTAATGACTATTGACTATTGACTATTGACTAATGACTATCTACCTTTAACTGAGAAAACACGCGATAAGCATTTGGATTAAACTCCGGTTCGCAAGCTTGCTGGTTTTCCCCAATTTTAACTAAGTTATATTCAACATTTTCAGCATAAATTGTAAACGTAATGTTGAAAATTTCTATAAAATTAATTACCCACTTACATTCTTCTTCCGGATATTTATCATAGTAACGAATTAAGTGAGCAATACGAGCTTCTAAATGACTGCGAGCATTTTTACAAATCAAAATTATTTTCAGTAATACAATTACCAACGTGAGCGGATGCCCTTGAGAAAGCAATAAAATAAATAATGGCGAAGGTTCACAGGCATTTTCTGTTGTTAGACAATCAATGACCCTGTTGCAGGTTCTCAACAACAAATCCTTGTTAATAATTTCCTCATTATATTCTGGTTTCCACGCCGATAGCTTTTCTGATAACTGTTCCTTTAAAGTTTCTACAAATTTTTCTTGTTGCACAGAAAAAATCAAATATTTTCGCAAACTTTTTTTAAATTCTTTCAAAGACTGACTTTGAGTCTGTTGAAGAAATATATTGGCAATATTTTCATAACTGAATACACCCTTTTTGATCACAATCGCTTTAATTAAACGCAGAACATCATCTCCCAACACGCTGGGATTTTGATAGCGTGTTTTACTAGCAGCAGCAGATTGAGAACGAGCAATATACATAGCTAGTTCAAACTTAAACTTATCTTTTATTTGTTTAGAAGCTTTTTTAGCTGCTTCTTGTTGTTCTTTCGGATTATTTTTATCTATAGCTTGAGCTACAAATAAATAAGATGTATAGCGATTAGTCCAATGTCCTTTTGTTTTGTCTTCACTTCTAAAAGCAAATAATCTTAGTTCTTGAAAATCGTTACTGTTAATAAAATTTCCTAACCAGGTTTTGAAAATATTTATTTTTGTATATTTTTTGTGCCAATAATTTGGTTTGTAATTAGTAAAAATATCAACTAATTCGATAATATATTTATGTTTTCTATTGCTTTCCCAATTATTAACTAATATGTAGCAGCAACGCTTAAGCGTGTGATGGAAATCCTGTTCGTTACTATCAGTAAAAATTTCATATATCCCTAGTTCAGAATTTGAACTTGCTGAATCAAGGCAGTCTATAAATAAACGCTTAAATTCCCGCAATACATCTTCCGGAGACCATTCTTTAACAATTTCCACCAAAGAACTATAAATCATCTCCTGTGCAATCTGCACATCTAGATGTTTGACTTTGGATTTAAAAAGAAGATGCTGACAACCCTGAGTATTTGTTAAGCTATTAGCGGTCATTATTTTTCGGTGCAAAAAGTCTTTTAGTTATATTCTGATCAGCTTAGCCCTAGCTAACAAGAGTATCAATCTATTTTTTAATAATTCAAAGTTTTCTTTACATAAAATTGATATTTTTACATATAGAATGAACTTTATAAATAATTGAATTATATGAATGTTGTGTTAACTCACATAATTTCACCAAGACTTACGCAAGATGTGGCCGAAAACCCTATTCTTGCGTAGCGGTAATTCATGAATTACCGCAAATGCACGTTATGTTTTGCTTACATCCTGTTCACTTCAAAAAAATAATAATTTTTATAAAAATAAGGCGGCGAGACGCCCACCCCACAACAATAATAAAATATTTTGTGGGGTGGGCATCTTGCCTGCCTCAGTTGAAAAGATTGTTTTGATAAGGTGATATCTTACAGTAATTGCAACAGCCCGGAGGCGGAGCCTCCAAACTCTCGTTACCAGGTTCAACCTGGTAACGAGAAATAAAAATAGGGCGGGCGAGACGCCCACCCCACAAGAATAATAAAATATTTTGTGGGGTGGGCATCCTGCCCGCCTCTAGTCAAAAAGATTGTTTTGAGCAGGCAAATTTATAGGGTGCATTACACATAGTTAACGCACCCTAACTTCGTAGTTAATTTTTATGGGGGTGGAGGGACTTGAACCCTCACGACCTTTTACGATCAACGGATTTTCATTCTCCCGCAGCTTTCGCTACTACCGGCCAAATTCAAGTTGGCTTAGGCTTTGAGAATTGGACTCTCCCTTTACCCTCGACTTAAACGTTAGAGTAGCTCCCGTCGAGTCTCTGCACCTTCCGAACAAGTTAGGAGTTATGAATTATGAGTTATGAATTAATTCTTAACTCCTAACTCCTCACTCTTAACTCTTTTTTCGGCTTGGCTCAGGATTGCCGTGTCTGTTGCCAGATTTAGGTTTCCCTGAGTTTGAGAGCATTCACTTGAAAGATTTCTCCTTCAAGGCTCAATTACTTAAGTCCGTAGCGTCTACCATTCCGCCACACCCCCAAATGTAATTGAGATGTTACTGTGGTTTTTGCGGAGGCGTAATTACCTCCTCATCTATTCCAACATTAAATTTGTTTTTTGCCAACTACTTATTCTAAAAAATTTTCCAAAAAAACCCAACTGTCTTCAGAAAGGTCTCTCAAAGCGCTAGGATTAAAAGCGACAGGCGATGCTTCCCTTAAGTTCAGCCTTCAGCCTATGATGGAAAATAGATCCACCTTTTGGGTCATTTCTACGGAAACACGAAATTATGATGATAGTACCGCTGCTGTATCTGGTTTTAGCTGGAGCTTATCTGTTAGTAATGCCTGTGGCTGTGCTGCTATACCTCAAACAACGTTGGTATGTGGCTAGCTCTGTAGAGCGTACGTTCATGTACTTTCTAATATTTTTCTTCTTTCCGGGTTTGTTAGTTCTGTCGCCGTTTGTGAATTTTCGACCCCGGCGGCGACAAATTGAAGCTTAATAAAATTGGTAGGTCATAATACTCATGCGACGCATTGACGCTATTGGAATTGGTTTTGGCGTTTTTGTTGCAGGCGGTTTGGCATATGTGATACTGCAACTCGTCGGCTTAAATAGCCTGAATGCTGGAATCTGGAGTCAAGTCTTCCTTGTCGGTGGGTTGGTTGGCTGGTTGCTAAGTTATCTTTTCCGTGCAGTCAGCCACAACATGACCTATCATGAACAACGCAAGCAATACGAAGAAGCTTATTTCCAAAAGCGGCTGGAAGAACTGTCCCCTGAAGAACTGGCAAAAATTCAAGCCGAAATCGAACAAGAAGAACAACTTCATTAGTCATTGGTCATTTGTTGGTTGTTCATGGTTAATGGTTAATGGTTCATGGTTCATGGTTCATGGTTCATGGCTATTAACCATTAACTATTAACCATTAACTAATTCCCAATGACCAATGACCAATGACCAATGACCAATGACTAATGACTAATGACAATAATTTCTGATCGCTTTGAAGATTTAGCACGAAAGCACGAGTGTGCGTTAATTCCTTTTATTACTGCTGGTGATCCAGATATTGAAACAACTAAAGAAGCATTGCAAGTTCTGGATCGCAATGGTGCTGACTTGATTGAATTGGGTGTTCCCTATTCTGATCCGCTAGCAGATGGGCCGGTAATTCAAGCGGCTGCTACCCGCGCTTTACAACGAGGAACGACTTTAGACCAAGTATTGTCCATGGTGAAAGCAACTACTCCTAGTTTGCGATCGCCTATTATTCTATTCACCTACTACAACCCCATTCTCAACAGAGGTATAGAAAAATTCCTCCAAGAAATTGCAGATGCTGGTGTGGCTGGTTTGGTTGTCCCAGATTTACCTTTAGAAGAAGCTACTAATTTGCTAGAACCGGCTGCGAAGATAGGAATTGATGTAATTTTATTGGTAGCTCCCACCAGTTCCGCCGAACGTATAGAAACAATTGCTCGCGCCTCCCAAGGATTTATTTATTTAGTCAGCGTTACTGGCGTTACCGGTATGCGATCGCAAATCGAAGGGCGAGTGTCAGATTTACTAGAAAAAATTCGTAGTGTGACTAACAAACCCATCGGTGTAGGCTTCGGAATTTCTCAGCCAGAACAAGCCCAGCAAGTACGCAATTGGGGCGCAGATGCAGTGATTGTTGGTAGTGCGTTTGTCAAACGGCTGACTGAAGGTACACCACAAGAAGGACTGAATGCGATCGCTACGTTTTGTCAAAGTCTCAAGAGTGCGATCAAAAACCAGTAAATCAGACTATTTTGGATTTTAGATTTTAGATTTTGGATTGTAAAAACCTTGCAAAGCTTGCTGTTTTCACAATCCATCCGCCCTTAAACATTTTTTTAATTGGTATAAGCGGGAACATTCCAAATATGTAGACTTAGCGCAACAGTCAGCCCGGAAATAAATTTCGGGCTAAAAGCTAAAGTCATCTCAAGATGACTGGATAAAGATTTTAATCGGGTTTAACTGACCGGAATGCATCCTTCAGGTTCGCCCAACGGGAGAGACAGTTACCGCTTGTTGGGAAACCCGCCGTTTGTCTTAAGGGGACACGCTACGCGAACAGCAGCTTACTCACCATTCTCAACAAGAGCCTCTGGCTCTAATTCTCAACTGCCAGGTTGAACCTGGTAACGAGGTTGTGGAGGCTTCGCCTCTCAATTCTTGAGAATGGGGCAAAATGTGAAGATTTTAACCCGTTTTAACGGGTTTAAGCTTTAAGCCTGAACTTTAGTTCAAGGCATATTTGCCGGGAAAATAGATTAAAAAAGTGTAATACTACAGTTTTCTGACCTTCCTTGGTAGACAATTTAACAGATATAGTCTTGAATATATAAAGCATATATGGGGCGGTAAAAAACTATTTTTTACCGCATATTTGGGTTAAGGTGCTAAGTGAAGTACAGTAGGGTATAACATAGTATGAGTGTGAGAGTGTATAAGTTGCAAATGATTGTATTTGCGTCGCTATATAGGGGTGAAGGCGATGAGTGAAAGTATGGCATTTGTCGGCGGGGTGGCTGTTGCTGGACTAGCGGCTATCCTACTACTGAAGGGGACAGGAAACTCCCTACAACCAAATATCGCTTTATCCCCACAAATGCCAGCTGTGCTACCAGGGGTAGCACAGCCACAGCCGCAGCCCTATCCTCCTCCTCCTTACGGGCAACAAGCTCCTCAAGTACCGCCCCCCGGTCCCAATAATGATGAGCAGCGGCTTGCAGTAGAACGGATGAAAATGGAAAATGACGCGCTCAGAAAGGACAATGAACAACTCAAAGGTCATGTCCAACAACTTCAAGCCCAACTCCAACAAGCTTATAACTACCAAGTGCAATTAAACGCCCAGCAAAGCCAAAATGCGGCACAATTGCAGCAACGGGAGCAGCAGTCTCAAAACCGCTGGTGGTCTTCACCTATCGTTTGGGCTGTAGGAGGTATGAGTCTCACGATTGGTGGTGGTGTTGTAGTTGCTGGGGTATTGGCTTTGTTTTCGCCTAAACAGCGTCCTGCCCGTACAGTACAAGTTATTCACCCCTACAATGGTCCCACACCACCGTTAGCTCCTGTACGTCGTGCTGAATTTCTACCGCCGCGTACGGATGTAACAAGACGGGTTGATGTTCCAGAATACGACGACACGTATTAAACTAGTCGTTTAATGGGAATAAAATATTTTGTCTTCAAGGAAAGTTTGTATATATTTGGTGGACAGTTTGACTATTGTCCTTAGTACACTATTGCAAAAATTCGTAACGTTATTTAATTGTGTAGGCTATGCCTTACAACTACAACGTAAGCCATAGCCCTACCTACGATATAAATTCGATACGGATTTATGCAATTCAGTACTTAGGCATTAATCGCCTCTGTAATCTGTATGTTATTACAATTTTTTATATATATTTTTACTTAAAAAAGACAAATTCTGTCGTTGTATGTAATTGCAATAGATTATGGAATTGTAAATTAAATTACTAATAATCTTATTACTTGCTCAGTGAAAAGGGCTATACAAATTCTGGAAGTTCCTTTGTTAATAGGAAATTAAGAGTAAATAAGCTTTGTTTTAACAACTAGGCAATATTGTATTTTAATTAACTTACTATCATTCCATATCTAGGAATACTCGGTTACGTATAATAGCCGTGCGAAAAGATAAGAAAAATTACTAGAGAAATTTTGATATCCCTGATTGCTTCTAGTTCATTTGTGGGTAATATTACTGAAGTGTTACCTCAGAAACTAAAATTGCCTTTCATTAGCGCATCGTTTCTGATCTGATCATTCTGCATTAGAAACGTACTTACCTAGCGCCAAACCCAAAATGTAGTAATTTATATGTTGTGTAAACGTAAATTAAGCTGATGGCGGAATTTCCCTATCACTTGGTAAGCGTTATCATCGTTTGTGACTTTGCAATGGTTGAGTATTTTGAAGATAAATAAAGCAGCTATAGCTATCTCAATAGCTAGATTAAAAGGCGTTAATCAGTTGCATTCTTCGCTGTAATGCCTGCATTATCCAACCAATCTTGATCACCAGTGGTGCTAATTTCATGGCATCATCACCCTAAAGGTGCTGCTTGCCATCTAATCGAAAATCTGCGTTGTTCATACTCGTTAAGCCTGCAATAATATTCTCTCGCCATAAAAAATTCACAATTCTATAAAAATTTGATGAAATTGCATCAAATTTAGCGAAATTGTCGTCTTGCTTTTCGTTTACTGCACATAGCAATCTGTATCTCAAATAAATGAAGAAAGAAAGAGATTGGTTTCGATACGCGCAATGCAAAAAAACAGGACATTTTTGTTGGCATCCCCCCAAGTTGATCTACAGTGTTGGCTTCTACCTTCTGTATTCCCGCCTTATTTATCCAACTTATAGGGTTTCCTTCCACTTAGCTGCCTTCTTAGTGGTTTTCACTTACATAGGTACACCCAGGCTGCTGTAATACCTGCGTTATCTAAAAATTTGACGAAACAGCGCCTATTTGTGTAATTTCACTCTGAATAAAAAATTATGTACATTTTTCATCAAGCCAAGAACACAATCCCTTGATAAAAACATTAACTGTTTTTCACATTGACACACATTTGGTACTATACTTTCATCACAAAAAAAGTACTTAAAGATTTTTTCAAAGGAACCGTGAAAAAAATGCAAATGTATCAAAAAGCATTTATTTAACCGTAGAAAATGATGATACCATGTTCCTCTGCGTATGAAAGTATCTGCACATTACACAAAAATTTGGTTTTTTGATCAAAAACCTTAGATTTAAGAGAAACTACTGCTGTTAACTTGATGCCTTACAATGACATTTAAAATTTCATGGCTGAGGCATAAACGCCTCTTTTTTCCCTTTTACTTCCTAAGTATTATTACGTACGCAATATTGCCGGGGTTTGCGCAAACCAATGTGATACGTAACACGGCTCGTGTGGGCGCTGATAATCTTCCTGAAAATCCTGGTAGAAGAGTGATTAACTCAAATGAGGTGACTGTCACCGCTAGTCAAGCAGCACTAGAGATTATCAAAACAGGTGATAGAGCAGCAGCTGAGCCTGGCGATACAGTAATTTATCGCCTTGCTATCAGGAATACAGGTAATGCACCAACCAGCCAGGTAGCAATTACAGACAGGTTGCCGTTAGGAGTACGGTTTATCTCCAAGTCGCTAAGAGGTTCTATCGGAGATAGATCGGTACCCTTGAGCGCAAATACTGGTTCTAACCGGACAGTAACAATTTCCTCCCCAGAAGGACTGCAACCGAACGAAACCTTGACGGTAGTTTATGCCGCTGAGGTAACACCAGATGCGGTGCGAGGAGATGGTAGAAACTTGGCACTGGCTAGAGCTGGTAATCTCACAAGTAACCAAGCTAGTCATTCTTTGAGAATTCGACCTGGTATAGTGTCTGATTGTGCCACCTTAATTGGGCGGGTGTTTGTCGATAAAAACTTTGACGGCGAACAACAACGAAATGAACCGGGAGTACCAAATGCAGTCATTTATATGGATGATGGTAATCGCATCGTCACTGATGCTAATGGAATGTTCTCTCTGGCGAATGTCGTCGCAGGTCCTCGAACAGCAGCGCTGGATTTGACTAGCTTACCAGGTTACGCGCTGGCACCAAACAAATACTTCATCGAAAAGAATAGCTTCTCACGCTTGGTGAAATTAGCACCCGGTAGTATGGGACGGGTCAATTTCGCGGTTACGCCTGCGTTTTCAGAGGATAAGCCATGAAAACAAAAAAGCCTTGTGTCAGTTTTAGTCAAAGTTTAGGGATGAATCAAAAGCGAAAGCAAAAGCAACAGATTTCGCGATCGCCACATAAATCCTCAATCCAACATATTTTGCGGTTCGCCGTTGTGAGTCAGGGTAGTGCAGGTATTTTGCCCACATTTTTAGCGATCGCCACCCCTGCGTTGTTGAGTGCAAAGATTATTTCTCCTAACCCTGCTGTCGCCAGCGTGTCAAATACGGCAGAGGTTATGGGCAAAACTTCTGGAGATGGGGAAGTCAAAACAGTAGGCAAAGAAAGCTCTTTCCTACCTTCCCCATCATTAGAAGAAATAGCTCAAGTCCCGGAAGGAACTCCTTCTTCCCCATCGAACCAACAACCTGGTACGATATTTCAACAAGACCCAAACACTGAATTTCAACAAAACCCAAATTCCCCATTACAACAACCAACTTCCCCGACATCCCCAGATGAGGAAACAGCGCCAGCAAATACAACTCCAAATACTACAGAACAGCCATCCATCAACCAGCAAAAAGCAAAAATTGAAATCGCACCTGTAGGCGATCCGCGTGTTCAAGCTGATGGACGTTCTACTATCAGGCTGCAAGGGCAAATTACTGATGAGAAAGGTGAAGTCATTCGCAAGGATGTCATCGTCACTTTGACCGCTAGCGCTGGTAGATTCGTCGGTGCAGACCAAAACAAAGACCAAGGCGGGTTTCAAGTCCGCGCCATCGATGGCGAATTCACCGCCACCTTGCAGGCAGATATTAAACCACAACAAGTCCGGATTCGGGCAGCTGTAGACAAGATTCAAGAAATTGAACCTAATCTTCCTGAACAATTAGGAAGACTCGGAGATTCTTCATTTCCTCAACAAACAGATACTTCCCTGTTTAACGACTTTGGGGAAACGCCGATACAAGCCTACACCCAAGTTGAATTCACAACCTACCTCCGCCCATCTCTGGTGACAGGGGTGGTAAATTTACGCATTGGTCAAGGTGGAACGAATTATTGGGGTAGTCTTCGAGATTTTCTCGATCCAGATCAGATTGATGATGGAACAACGGTTGATTTCTATTCAGCCGTCTTTGCTACAGGTAAAGTAGGAGATTGGTTATTTACGGGAGCGTTTAATAGCGATCGCGCTATCAATGAAGATTGCGAAGGCAGAAATCGTCTCTTCGGTGGTATTCAAGATTGTGAACAACCATATCCTGTCTACGGTGACAGTTCTACCTTTACTTCCACCACCCCCTCTATAGACAGTTTCTATGCTCGACTGGAACGAACTCCAGGGGTATTTGGTGCTGAACCAGATTACTTTATGTGGGGGGACTACAGCACCAATGAATTCAATCGAGCCTCTCAACTATATACCGCTACTTCCCGCCTACTACACGGCTTTAAGGGTAACTACAACCTTGGTAACTTCCAGATAACTGGTTTGTATGCCAATAACATAGAAGGTTTCCAGCGAGATACCATCGTCCCCAGTGGCACGAGTGGTTATTACTTCCTTTCCAAACGTCTTCTGGTTCCTGGCAGTGAAACCGTTTATTTAGAAGCAGAAGAAATCAATCGCCCTGGTACGGTAATAGAACGTAAACAGCTATTTCGCGGATCTGATTACGAAATTGATTATGACCGAGGTACGCTGATTTTCCGCCGTCCGATTCTGGCAACGGAACTCAATCCGTTTGGCACAACTTTAGTTAGGCGAGTTGTTGTTAACTATCAAAATGAAGGCGGCGAAGATTCCCACCTCTACGGCGGACGACTGCAATATAACTTTTCCTACGATACAGAAAACAAAACTTTCGGCGCTTTGAGTTACATGCGAGAAGACCAAGGCGACCAAGAATTTGAACTGTACGGTGCAGACTTCCTAGTTTCCTTGGGAAATAGAGGTAGGATTGTTGGTGAATTTGCCCGCTCCACTGGTAATCTGATTACCGGGGATGAAGTGAGTGGTAATGCTTACCGTTTGGAAGCTTTTGGCAATATAACCGATAGTATTTTAGGTCAGGCTTACTACCGCGCAGTTGAACCGGAGTTCTCTAATAATTCCACCTTCAGCTTTACACCCGGACAAACCCGCTATGGGGCGTCACTATTAACCAAGCTAGGTCAAACAACCAGTTTTAGAGCCGCCTATGACGTAGAAGAAAACTACGGTACTGCTCCCAGTTCGGTAGTCAGTTTCTTTGACTTATTCGACCCGCAACCGCAAGCACGTCCGGGTGAAACAGTCAATAACGAGTTGAGAACCTTCCGTGCTGGGATTTTACAAAAGCTGGGTAATGGTGATGTTGCTCTTGAGTATGTGAATCGTTCTCGCGATGACCGTTTAGGCGATCGCTTTGATGCTGATGCTGACCAATTGGTATCTCGCTTCAAGTATCCATTAACTGAAACTTTAACCTTCCAAGCCCAAAATGAATTGAATTTGGGCGAATCTGATCCCCTGTATCCCGATCGCACAACTTTAGGGTTAGACTGGAAAGCCCTTCCTGGGGTAACATTCCGACTGGCACACCAGTTTTACGATGACAGTGAACTCTTGCCAGGGAACTCCCTCACTACCTTAGATACGATTGTCGATAGGAAATTATCTGATAATACTACCGCCTTTGGTCGTTATTCAGTTCTATCCGGCTTCAACGGTTTGCAAGGACAAGGCGCTGTCGGATTAGATCACGGTTGGGCGATCGCACCCGGCTTAAAGCTCAACTTGGGTTATCAATACGTATTCAGAAACTTATTTAACGCTACAGCCGCAGGTGATAGATACCCGCAATATTACGCAGTTGGACAAACCGCTTCCACCTTGGGACTGTTCGCCGGTTCCGTCTACAGCGTCGGGCTGGAATACACTGATAACCCCGATTTCAAAGCCAGCGCCCGATTTGAATTTCGTGATGGTGATGAAGGTAATAATACTGTCATCAGCGCCGCCGCCGCTGGTAAGATATCTCCTGCTTTAACGGCATTAGTTCGTTATCAACAAGCTGGCGAAGCAAACGTCTTTCTTCCTACCAATATTGATGGTCTCAGCAACGCAGGAGTTAGATTCCAAGAACTCGGAGATACATCAAACCTGAAAGTTGGTTTGGCATACCGCGACCCCACCAACGACAAATTCAACGCCTTACTGAAATACGAGTGGCGGCAAAACTTTGATTCCATTCCTGAAACCCAACTTGTAGGTAGTACAGCAACAGGTCATATCTTCTCCGCAGAAGGTATTTATGCACCTAGCTGGCGATGGGAATTTTACGGAAAATACGCTCTACGCAATGGTGTCACTTACTACGACGGTGATAGATACGACGGTAACGTAAATTTGGCACAGTTACGGGCAAGTTACAAACTGGGCTACCGCACTGATTTAGCCGTTGAAGGGCGCTGGATTGGTCAGAACTCCAACAGTAACCCCGACTATGATGAATTCGGCTTGGCTGTAGAAGGCGGGTATTACTTAACACCGGATTTACGTGTAGGTGTAGGCTACAGCTTTGGTAGCGTAGATGACCGAGACTTTACCGGATATCGTTCGGAAGGTGGTTTGTATCTGAATATCAGCTTGAAATTGAATGAACTTTTAGGCGGCTTTGGCTTGCAAAAACCCGTACCCAAACAACAGCAAGAATCGGAGATATCAACAGCGCAAAGACAGCCAGGAACAGAAAGACCAACTCCTCAGAGTAATTTAATCAAGCGTTTGCGACAAATAAAGGCGCTAGCGAAGCCAGAAACCCATTTGTAGTCATTAGTCATTGGTCATTAGTCATTGGTCATTGGTCATTAGTCATTAGTCATTAGTCATTAGCTTTTGACAAAGGACAAAGGACAAATGACAAAGGACAAAGGACAAATGACAAAGGACAAAGGACAAATGACAAACAAAATTAATTTGTGGTGCGATAGGAGTGAGTGATGTCCAGGTTGAAACGTTATAAGCTACCCTACTCAAAGGGCGCTTCTAGTAAGGAAAAAGTATTTCGTTGGTGGTTGATGGTTAGTAGTTGGTTGTTGGTAGTTCAAAACAACAAACAACAAATAACGAACAACAAACAAGGAAAAAGGAAGAAGATTTTATCTTTGAGCTTTTACCTTTTACCTTTAAGTATTTATCTTTTATCTTTAGATATTGCGGCTGCACAAACACCCAAAGTTAGGAATGGGCGATCGCCAATAGGGAATCTCTCACAACAACCTTCCCCTACTCCCCCCTCGTTGCGGGTGGTGGTAAATAGCAATCAGGATGGTAGTCCGACACCTGATAATGGATTGACTTTAAGGGAAGCAATTGAAGTAGTAAACGGTACGTTACCTGTAGAAAAACTCAGCAGTGCAGAAAAAGCACAGGTGACACCAGCAACTAATGGTGGTTCGCGGATTGAATTTAATTTGCCGAATAACGCAACTACTATCCAGTTACAAACACAACTGCCAGATTTAGCGGTTCCCGGATTAACTATAGATGGTGGTACTCAGCCGGGGTACGATCCGAAAACTTCAGCAACGGCTGAAATTGCTATTCCTGTACCGATAGTGGCGATAACTCCCGCGCCTAATCAAGAGATATTTCGCGGGTTAACTGTTGTCGCCGATAATATCACAATTCGCGGCTTGAATCTTTACGGTTTCAATGCCAGTGCAATTAAGCAACAAATCGGAAACTTATTAGTTTACGATAGCGTCCCCAAGCCGGTAACTCTCACCACACCACCAGGGGATATTGTCATTGCTCATCGTTTTCCGCCTCCAGATACCAGCCGTCAACAACCACCTAATGATGATTTTCCCTATTATGACAGGGATGTGCCACCAAAGAATGTTGTAATCGAAAACAACTGGTTGGGAATAACAAGTGATGAAAAAATGCCGGAACAAACATCGGCATTTGGGATTTACGTGTTTAATTCCCAAGGGACGACAATTCGCCGTAACCGGATTGATTATCATGATGGTAGTGCAATTATTACTTCTGTGCGTGGCGAAAATACGGAAGTAAGAGAAAACATCATTGTCGGTAACGGTATTGCCGGAATGCCAGATGCCTTACGGTTTGAAGGTGTAGTCAATAATTCCCGCGTTTTGGGTAACTTGATTTGTGCCAATGATGGCGCAGGTGTGTATTTATTCAAACCAGAAGGTGATGTGCAAATTAAAAATAACAAAATCACCTACAATGGTAGACGCCTGCGGCGAGCAGCGGTTTACTTGATGGGTAGTAATCATCAAGTAACTAATAACGAAATTGATAATCAAACTGCCGCTGGGGTGGTAGTGGCGGCTTTCCCCAATAACAATATCGGCGAAAGAAGCCCCGCTGTACGTAATTTCATTGAAAACAATAAGTTTGCGGTACTAGAAGGTTTAAGTATAGACCTCAATACCCAACGCAATCTCGATGTCAATGATTTTCAACGGGGAGACGGGCCTAATCCCAAGCGGGATTCTAACAACCGTCGCTTAGATACGGGAAATGCTGCCGTTAATGCGCCAGAGTTCACCTCACGGGCGTTTTTGCCTACTGGTAATAGTGTTACTTTACAAGGTAAAGCCGATCGCGGTTCCCAAGTGACAATTTATCGTTTGGGCGATTATCAAAGAGGTAAAGAAGCGCTTTATGAAACAGGTTATGGCGCGTTAGCTGAACCTTTGGCAACTGTACGCGCTGATGAAAACGGCAACTTTACCACCACAGTGGATAAATTACAAGTAGGAGATGTAGTGAGCGCGATCGCTACCGATCCGCAATATGGTACATCTGAACCTGCTCTAGCGGCAATTATCGGGCCTCCTGGTACTCCACCTAATATTACTCCCAGTACCAAACCAACGCCGATTAACCCGCCTGTGTGTACCTCACGGCCAGCCCCACCAGCGCCACCGCCACCACCACCGCCACCACCGCCACCACCACCGCCACCACCACCCATCCGCATTCAAGCGCCACGGAACATACACTTTGCACTGGATAAATCTTTTATTAGTCCGGAAAGTGGAAAGGTTCTGGATCGGGTGGCGGAAGTATTACAGCAATATCCCTTTATCGTTATTGAGTTGATTGGTCACACCGACCCCCGCGCCAGCGATGAGTATAACTTAGCGTTGGGTAGACGACGGGCATTGTCTGTGAGAAATTACCTGTTGCGTAAAGGCGTTGCACCGGAACGAATGACAATCCGTACTTTAGGAGAAAGCCAGCGTGCTACAGAAGGTTCTAGCCGTTATGATTTCGCACGCGATCGCCGTACGGAAATCATTTACAAAGACGTTAGAGGTATTGAACTCATCGTTGAACCACAATTTGAAGACTTGCAACTAGAACCTCCGAGAAGGGGAAGGTAATTAGGTGGGTTAGTCATTAGTCATTGGTCATTGGTCATTAGTTATTGAATTTTTCACCATTCCCAATGCCCTTCGGCCCTTCGGCCCAATGCCTAATGACTAATGACTAATGACTAATGACTAATGACTAATATGACAACCATTTTGCTTAACGTTCAAACAACAAATGAAATCACTCTTGAAATATGACCATGTATTAGCTCAAAATTTAATCTGGTCAAACTGTACAACACAAATAATTCGCTTATCCCGTACGGCGTTGATTATCCCTTTTGTTGCGGCTGGGGTGGGTTATTTTCCCCGCACGGTTCAAGCACAAATAAGAACAGTAGGTAATAACGGCTGTCCTGCGGGCACAACAAAGGGAACTGACAATTTCATTGTTAACGGCAATTTTGCCCAAGGTAATACTGGCTTCACCAGTGAACTAAGATATTTAGGGGATAATACTTACGGTGATGGCTATACCATCATTAACAATAGACAGACATTCATTAATTCTCCTGGATTTCGAGGAGATGTTCTCGAACCCCCTGAAGGGTTCCCTGGAGATTCAGCCAACAATGTGCCAAGTTCGACCTCTTATTTTTACTCCAACCCCAGCAATGAAGAATATGTTAACAGCAATGGCACACCTACGCTGTGGCAACAAACGCTGAATGTAAAGCCCAACACTACCTATAACTTCATTTTCTACATTGACAATGTTCTCAGGGTTTCTAATGGCGATCCGGCTTCTGATAGAAATCCTGATGGCCGAGGCTACCCTCCAGTAATTCAACTAAGGGTTTCTGACGGAACCACACCTCCTACAAATTTGGGATCGCCTACAGCTGTTAGGACTGTTCCGAATGAATGGGTGCCCGTACAAGTCGCTTTTACTACAGGGCCATCACAAACCACAGCTATCTTATCTCTTGTTGATGCTGCGGGTGAGTTTTTTGGTATCGATTCTAATGGAAGCTACAGGGCTGTATATGGTGACGATTTTGCATTTACAGCGATCGCTCTTAATGAGTGTATCCCCAATAGACCAAGGTTAGGAGTAGCCAAAGCCGCCGGAACAACAACGGACAATAACGATGGTAGTTTTACTGTACCTTACACTATCAGGGTGCAAAACTACGGCGATGTGGAACTGAATAATCTCCAGGTAACGGAGGACTTATCAGAAACCTTTGCACAAGCCAGTGAATTTAATGTGGTGTCTAATTCTATAAATGGTAATGGCGTCACTGTCAATCCTAACTTTAACGGCACAAGTAACACCAATTTACTAGCAGGTACAGATTCTTTGGCAGTGGGGGCAAGTGCGACGATCAGATTTAATGTCCGCGTTACTCCTGGTAATAATCTCGGTCCTTATAACAATACTGCTGTAGGCACTGCGACAGGAGCAAATAATACTGGACCGGTAACAGATAATTCCACCGATGGCACTAATCCAGATCCGGATGGCGATCGCAATCCGACTAACAACAGTGTACCGACTCGCGTTGTTTTTTCCAGTAGGGTTGGTAATAATCCTACAGCCAATCTGCGTTTAGTCAAGCGGATTACAGCTGCAAATAGAAATGGAACGCCCATTAACGGTATATCCTTCAGTGATGTAGAACTTGATACCACTGAAGCAAATGCAATTAATGATGCTGGTCTTCGACCCACAGGCGTTCGTACGATTCCAGAAACAAAGGCTTTACTGAGTGGTGATGAAGTTGAATATACCATCTACTTCTTATCTGATGGCAATCAACCAGCTAATAACGTCAACTTCTGTGACCTGATTCCAATCGGAACAACCTATGTTACCAATAGCACTCAGATAAAAAGAGGCAATGCTCAACCAACATCAGGAGGTAATTATTTTGAAAATTTGATGCCACTACCTCAGAATAATCCTTGCGCGGATCAAACCAATCCGAATGGGGCTGTAATTGTGAATCTTGGCAATGTAGCCAATAGTGCAGGTAGTAATTTTGGTTTTGTGCGCTTCCGCGTCAAAATTAATTAATTGATGATTTTTTCAGTAGTTGATTTGTGGCTTTATTAGTAAGTTTTTTAACTTCCCAACTTACGCATTGACAAAATTTTCAGCAGCAAAAAGTGACTTTTCCCTCAGCCGCAATTTAAACTAAACACGTGTATGTTTATTTACCTATAACCTTGAAAATATCTTTCAAAAATCCAACAAAAGTTTTTATCGATAAGATTAAATAATTAATCAGTTGAAACTGAGATTTAAAATATATAAAATATTCAAATTTGACCCAACCTTATTGCAAAAATAAAAGCGAATAATAATAAATTTACCAAAATAAGTACAATCTTTTTCAAAAATATATTTTTGCCTGACTTTGTTTACAAAATGTTTAAATAATATCAGAAATTTCATGCTTTTTGAAGGTTAATATATATTTATTCTCATGAAAATTATTATTATATATTCACCATGAAAACAGGAAAAAATATCCTACAGTGACAAAATTATAGTAATATAAAATCGAGAGCTTTTTGTAAGGTTTTTGTTTTGATATGTGGATAGAAAGAATGTATAGAATGCTAGGCTTTGTGAAAGCCATAAGCCTTGATAGAGAAGGATTTTGAAGATTAATTCATCAAGTTAAATGGGTTTTATCTCTGGAGTTAAGTATTCGCAGACTGCTTGCTAAGTTTCTCATGAAAGAGAATTTGACATTTTTGATGCGATAGTTGAATGACAAAGAAAGTTCCCGCAGATGGGGAAAATGAAAGCTGTGATATCAGGATATTTGATAGCGCTTTATTTGTGAAGTAGTTTGATGCCTTGAAAGCGCGTTGGTTAGATGAGGGTGCTGAGTTTTACTTCGATTCAAGAGCCAAAAATGGGAAAGCATCTAATACCTAAGAGAGATTTTTAAGCTGATTTGTTTTATTGCCACAATCTTAAGATAAAATGCCTTCAATCTCTAATAAATGCAAATCCAAAAATAATATCCTTGTCAGTAATGCCGAGAAAGTTCAATTTTCAAACATGTTGGATATACAAGTAAAAAATCATCTCTTAAACAGAGTTTTGCCTAACAATCAGAATAATTACAGCCATTTTCCGGTGAATATACCACAAATATTGTAGGGGCGGGTTTTGTTTCAGTCTTAAATTAAAGCCGAAAGGATCTCTGCTAAACCCGCCCCTACCAAAAATTTTGGTTCAAAAAAATGAAATTTAGTGTAAGTAAATGTTCTTGAAATGGTGTTTTTAAAATTACTTAATCAAACCTAGCTAAGTGACCAAAAGTAAATCTAAATTCAACGCAGATTTGCCCTTGCCTATCTTAATTATCTCTGTGGTAATTGTTCAAAATTTTACTCTCTTTACGGTGGTGTTAAGGAAGTAAACAATGAAAGCTTTATTTAAGCATCTAATGACTATCTCTGGTGAAAAGTCGCAACGCAGCAATATTCAACCTTTCCGCAAAGGTGTTGTTTGTTGGTTGCTGGCTGTTGGTTGTCGAAAAGTACTACCAACTACTAATGCTTGCAAAGCTACTCATCACAAGATAGTTGCAACCCCAAAATTTCAACTGTTACAGAATACGCTACTGACCCTGCTATTTACTGTTCCACAAATCCCCTTATTCGGGAGTTTTTCCGGTGGAAAAGTGTTAGCACAACAGACGGGTAGCTGTCCCGCAGGTACGACACTAGCAACTGTTAACTGGAGTCCTACAAATAACCTGGATCAATTTTTACAACAAAGCTTTAGTCCAGGTGGAGTTCGTACTACCTTTAACTTTAGCGAAACTAACCCAGGCAGAGTCATTGACAGGGAAGAATCAAGAGTTGATTCGCGTGTGTACGGAGGTATTCAAGGGCCAAATTTACAATGGAACATAGGTTTGGGAAAGCCACCAGACACCGGTAGTGTAGCCCAAGGTAGTTCGACTCTGACTATTACCTTCGCACGACCAATCACTTTGGCATCTCCTCTCACCTTCTTGGATGTTGACCGAAATAATCCAGACGTAAATAATCCACGCGATCTAGTGTTTGTAAATGGTCAAAATGGTCAAGTAGTACCTAAAACATTCCAAGATAGAATTACAGTTACAGCATTTAATGGAGATTCACCCGTAGATGTTAACCTCAGAGCGCTTGGTAATTTTACTCAAGTAGAGGGTAATGTTGCTAGGGGTGTTAACGATAATGCATTTCCTCAAACTAATGAGGGTAATGTAGAGGCTAGAGTGAATGGTCCGATTACTCGAATTCAGGTTGTTTACGAACCGGGAACAGAATTCGGCCCCCCTCTTCAAGACCAAACCATTGGTCTTTCAAGAATAAACATTTGTGTCCCTGGTCGCGTGGGGGCTGCTGGTGAACCGAATATGCGGTTAGTGAAGCGAATTACCAATGTCTCGAGAAATGGTCAGCCCGTAGGTAGCGTCAACTTTAACAGCTTTGTAGATGACCCCAATGATGAAGACGACAACATACTACAACAGGCAGGACGTACACCCAACGGTCAAATCAATCTCCAACAGCCTTTGCAAAGCGGTAATGAAATTGAATATACGATATATTTCCTCAGCGAAGGCGATCGCCAATTGGAAAATGTCCGATTCTGCGACCTGATACCACCAGGTACAAGCTATGTTTCTAATAGTCTTTCTGTGAATGGAATTGGAGACCAAGGAAGAGTTTTATCACCACTAGAACCCTTAGAACAACAATTTGCCAATATTTGCGGCAATAACAATACTAATGGTGCGGTAATTATCGGCCCGACTAATATCCCTAACGGGCAATCTGGCTTTATCCGCTTCCGTGTCCGTATCGACTAAAAGAATCTCTGTTAATGGTTAATGGTTAATGGTTAATGGTTCATGGTTCATGGCTATTAACTATTAACCATTTACTAATAAATACTTAAATACAAAAAAAATCAAGGTATATTAGGTATCATGATTTAGGTTTTCACACTTCGTCTAATGGTTACTTTTTATTCTTCAAAAAATGCAAAAAATCAAGTTAATCAGTTCAATTATCATCAGTAGTTTAGTTGTATTTAATACTACTATTTTTAGTAATAAAATTGCGCAGGCGCAGCGGCGTCCTACTCCCTTGCTGAATGCTAAATGTGTAAACAGCGGACTTGGTAACGTCCGTAGGCAAAACCAAAATGTTTCTATCGGTAAAGCAGTTTATACAAGCCAGTTTTATCTTGGGCCGGGTTATCGCTCTGCCTCTATGACTTGTAAAATTAAACCAGATCAAAGCTCTACGTCGGTATTTCAAACTCTCAATTTGGGTTTTGGGATGCGAGACAATGACAACAGAAGTCCAGGTGTCCAGGTAAGAGTTTACTTGGATGGCAAACCGGTAGAAACTCGCACTGTTGCACCTGCACAGCAATCTACATTGTCATTGGATGTTAGCAATGCCAGCAATGTAGCTATAGAAGCTGTTTGCTCAAGTCAAACCCAATATTGCGATCGCGTTTACTTTTTCAATGCGGGATTGGAAAGGCAAACCGCTTCTGGGCAAACGAAAAAATAGTTAGTGGTTAATGGTTCATGGTTAATGGTTAATGGTTCATGGTTCATGGTTCATGACTATTAACTATTAACTATTAACTATTAACTATTAACCATGAACTATTCACTCTTTTTATCTAACTTGTTGGTTTGAGAAGGTTTCTGTTTGGCAGCATTTTCGGCAGCTTGCTGAAATAATGGCTCTATTCTCTTTCGCCAATATTCTATATCAGGCAATTTTTCAGGATGGTCTTTATAAGACAAAACTTTATCCCATTGACCATTATCAAGCGCTTTATTTATATCATTAAATAATTCTTCTGACTTTTCCCAATCTTTCTGCCATTGGGTTATCATTTCTGCTGTTTCTTTAAATCCATTAGAAGCATTTGTCGGAACAGACCTTAACTGCTCGATCGCACCTTGTAAGTCTCCCGATTCATATTTCTCTCTGGCTTGTTCTAAAGTCTCGTTTGAGTTTTCAGTAGGGGTTTTCCCTAGTGAGGGTAACAAAGACGGTTCTGAATTTTCTGGCGTTTCTACATCATCAATGGGTTTTGGTTTGGGAGCAGGACGTTCGGCAAGTAGGGTATTATCATCTACAGTTTTTACGGCAATGGCTTTGTCTCGCAGGCAAGTAACCCATTCATCTTTATTTCTGATCACATCCGAGTGTACCCAAGCCGGGCGATTAACGTCGAATTTTACCTCAACCCAACCGCGTTTTGTCCGTTTGCCTGTTACTTCTAGCTTTCTGCCTTTAGTTGCTTTTTCCAAAATATTACCAGAAATTGTACTAGGCTGGGAACGAATATTAGCTTTGTCTGCTACTACAGCTAAGCAGGTGTGTGCTGCGATTGTCTCATTACTTTCCGGTAAATTTAAATTACCAGCAAAACTTTGCACATTCTTAACTACAGTCGGAGCAATAACAGCAGCACCACCAGCCAAAACTATTAAAATAAATAACTGCAAGAGGTCGGGACCATTAGAACCTTTGCTCACGGGGGCTGGTTTTGAGGCTGTTTCTACTGGTGCTGGAAGTGCAGGTCTTGCGGGTGCAACAGCGAGGGTTTTCTGTTGAGATTGAATTGAAGGGGTTTTAATTATTGTGCTGCTGATGTTTTTGGAGTATTGAGCAGACTCTGAATAGGTGGAAAATAATTGCAAGGCTTGCAGTGCTTCTCTAGCAGTTTGGTAGCGGTCTTTAAAGTGATAGCGCACCATTGTAGTTAACACTGCTGCCAAATCTGGATCAACAGAAACTAAATGTTGCCAGAGAATTTCGCCAGTTTGGGGGTCTTCTTGGATATCTATTGGCGAGACTCCCGTCAGCGCTTGAATAGCAATAATGCCTAAAGCATAAATATCACTATTAGGGCGCGGTTTGCCTTGTCCTTGTTCTGTGGGCATATAGCCAGGAGTACCGATCGCTACGGTAGCAGAAGGCTGGGCACCATTCAACATTGTTTGCCCCGCATAATATCCCAACGGCGATCGCAATTGTTTCACCGCCCCAAAATCTAACAATACTAACTTCTGATCCCCAGTGCGACGGATAATATTTTCTGGCTTAATATCACGATGAATTACTCCTTGGCTGTGGACAAATTCCAAAATAGCCAAAACTTCAATTAACATTTCTACAACTTGTCCCTCACTCCACTTTGCACCGGAAATGAGTTCATCGTTGAGGGGATGTCCTTCAATAAATTCTTGTACTAAATAAAATTCTTGATTTTCATCAAAATAAGCTAAAAGCCTGGGTATTTGGTCATGGTTTCCCAATCTTTCTAAAGTTTCGGCTTCGTTGTGAAATAGGCGCTTAGCGGTTTCAAATAAAGAGGGATTAGTGCTGACCGGCTTCAGGTGCTTGACCACGCAAATCGGATTACCAGGTCGCTTGGTATCTTGAGCAATATAGGTTTCTCCAAATCCTCCCGTTGCGAGGACTCGGATGATTTGGTAACGGTGGTCTAGTAGCTTGCCGATCATGTTGCCTCCCCAGTGTTAACACCCAAATTTTGCGGATGGTAATAAATATCTCCAAACCTTTCTCGATAAAATCCGCTATCTTGAGAAAAGATTTAGACGTCAAACAGGATTTTTAATAGATACACATTGTTAAGTTTTCTTTAAATATTCAATTTTAAGTAACCATGCCACCTAAAATAAACAACTCAGTCGCGTGGCAGCAGGCCGAACTCCTCATGCAACCTGCTTTCATTCGCGTCGTTGATAATATTCGCAAGTTGCTAGACGTATCTTCTTGGAAGGGAACTTACCAGGATGTACTGATATGGCCCCCAGATACCACAGATGACACAAAAGCACTTGTGACTAAGCTTTTGCAAGAACTGGAAGCTGCAACACCAGAGAAAGCTGTAGAAATCAGAGAGACACTTGCTCGTATGCCCGTGCCCCATCCAGGATATCACTTGTGTTTGCAGCGTCAAGAGCAGCAAATAAGCGTTGACTTGTGGGATTTATGTTATCAAGTATGTTTTCTTGATTACAATCCCTTCAGCGATAATACAGTTGATATTGATACTAGTTTAATCGATGAAACAGGTGATGTGGATTGGAATGCGTTGGATGTTAAGGCAAAAGGGTTAGTTGAGCAAGTGTTTGCAAATTTACCGGAGTGACCTCACCCCCTACCCCCTCTCCGCAAGCGGAGAGGGGGAGATTTGATTAAAAATGCCTGAGAATTAAATTTTAGTATAAGTAGATGTACTATGGATGACTTTTTGTAAGTTTTAGTAGGTGTTTTGGTTGTGTGTGGGTTTAAGGGTGTAAAAATGCCCGCAGGTTGGAAACCTGGGGCTATACAAACCAAGCCCGCAAGGCAAGGGCTAGAATTTTAGGCAGAAGTAGCTTTTGTATTGAATCTGATTGAGGGGAGTTGTCTAGCAGTCTATCTGACTGTTTGTGCAGGTTTCCAACTATCTAAGGACGCGCGAATGACAGTCAATTCACCCAAGTATTTATTCAGTTTGTCTTTTTGAAGATTAAGGGTTTTACGAATTTGATCTGCTTCTACTTCTTTTGTTTCCCGTTCTTTCAGTAAGCGGTCAAATTCATCTTGAAACCGTTTAATATAGTCATTGATTTGTTGCTCTGCATTTCTGAAGTCTTCTGCAATCTGTTTTTCAATAACCCGCTCTAGCAGTTCTTGATTTCTTGATACCTGCTCATCTATTTTCTGGTTAATGAGTTGTACTGTTTGGCGTAAATCGACCTCGTAGAATTCACGTTTATCTTGGTATTCGACATTTACATAATAAACCTTATCCGAATCACAGCAACGACTCTTTCTTCTCTCTTCTCTTCGCGTTCGTATAAATACTTCTTGCTGTTGTTGAATTTTTGTATCAATACCGGGGAAATCAAAACAAGGAAATTGAATTTCGTTAATGTTCAATTGGACTTGCAAAGCTTGTCCAAGATAATCAGATAGTTCATTCGATATCTGTTGAATATCATTTTGTATTTTCTTGACCAATGCTTCTCTAATTTTTGTTCCTTCCCTTACTAACTTATCTTGAGTATCTAGCCACCATCTTTGAATATGGGGAGCGCAAAAATTATTAATGGTATTTTCAATTTTTTGAGCTTCGGCTCTGGTATTAACCCTAACTATGCATGGATCTAATATTTCAGTGCTATTGGAATCTACAGAATTATCATTATTATTAAAAAGCTCTGGAACATCTTCTTTCATTGTATTTAATAAAGAGTTACGTGTTTTCATCACTCCTCTTAATACTTTTCCTAAACCTTGACCAATAACAGGAATAAATCCTAAAAATGTTTCGCCTAACTCTCCAGCAATACCAAACCAATCAATATCTTTATTTACCTGTAACTGTTCTTTTGGTTGAGGAAGCTCTTTAATATTGCGTTTTGTATCTTTAGCTGTTCTAGATTGGGCAATTTGCTCAATTTCAGATTGAATTTTCTCTTTAGCTTCGTAAGCAAATATAGTAATGCCTTGATTAAAACCCTTAATTAGTATTTGTTTTTGATCCCCCACAGACTTTTTTACTGTTTCAATGTTATTTTGTGCTAATTCAGAACGTGTTCGATATTCTTCCACTTTTTGCTTGAGAGTTGCAATCTCTATGTTCCAACATTGTATTTGTGTGTTGAGAGTATCCTCTATAGCCTTAGCAACTTTATCAAGTTTTGCCAAAGCATCACTCAAAAGATTCCAACCCGCATTTTGAGTTATGGTTTGAATCACTGTTTTTTGAATACTAGGTATACCACTATCTTCTAAAGCTTGTGGTGCAATCTTCCGAGGAGCAGGTATAATCTGGTTTCCTTCCTCATCTTCAGTAGCATATTTGGCGCTAAAAAACTTTTTGAAGTCCTTTGTCTGACTTTCAGTTGCCTTACCTTGTTGTATTAATTTTGCCAATAGCCCTTGTCTAGCACTAGCTGGATAAATAATTGGATTTGGAAAACCAAAATTAGCTAATTCCCATTTTAAATCTTCTATTACATGAGCAATATCTCTGTCTTTTTCAGTCTTTTGATCTACCTTATTAAGGATGAAGTAAATCTTACCTGTGTTCTCTGCCAAAATTTCTTGGCGGTTTTCTATGACATCTTTAAACAAATCTGAGACAGCATTATCTTTGTAGGAAGCGTAATTTAAAACAAACAAGATTGCATTGCAGGTTCGCAATGCTTCTAGTGCAGTTTGCTTTAGTTTTACTGTGTTGAAGTTGGCAGTTTCCCATTCATTCGGACCAGGAGTATCAACTACGGTAAAACCAGCTAGAGATGACAATCCGCTAAGAGCTTCTATGGAATGTTCTATCTCAAAGCGTGTAGTATTATTAGGGTTGCCTTTGTCTCGAATCTCACGGGTACGCTCTAAAAATTTCTGCTGAATTTCGACCGCATCTCCCTCAGCAATAACAACAGGCCGCCTTTGCCCATCTTTATATTCCAAAAGTCTAGGAATTTGCCCATCAGGAATATGTTTAACATCTGTACGGCAAACTGTACACGCTGCTGTTTCACTTGCCAGAATATCTGCACCAATTACAGCATTCAAAAAGGTACTCTTACCAGCCTTCATCGCCGCAATTACTGCTACTTGATATTTCTGTTCTTTCAATGCTTCTAAGGCTTTGTTGATGTCATTTTCAACACTCTGCAAACCTTTGGTATCGTCTCCTTCAGTAAGGCGGCTTTGGCGAATTTCGTGAAGATATTGTAATATTCTTGTACCAAGGTTGTAAATGCTGTCATGTGTTGCTTGGAATTTTTCAGAAGACGTAATCATAAGATTTTGAGGAAAGGAATAACTAAACACGTACAGCTTAAAATAACAAATAAAATATTGGTATCAGTGATTACATTTAGGTGATTCCAGCGATCGCGCTTTGTCAAGAAAATAAAAAATGATAAAAAGCGCGTGCTAGTATCTGGCAAGAGCCATCAATAGGAGGATATATGGCTGAAATGAACCTACAAGACAATAAGCTCAAAGAGCTACTGAAAGCAGCAATAGTTGAGGTACTTCAAGAACAGAAAGAAGTAATTTCTGATTTACTGGCGGAAATTATAGAAGATACAGGCTTAGAAAAGGCAATTCAAGAAGGTGAAAATACTCAAACAGTCCGCCGAGAAGCTATTTTGAAAATTATGGAAAGTAAATGATGAATATTATCAAAATCTAACTTATTAAAATAAATAACTTGATAATTATATTACATGAATATTGTTTATCGAATACAAGGTATTGAATTTGAATGGGATGAAAATAAAGCACTCAGCAATATAGAAAAACATAGTGTTAAATTTGAAGAAGCCGCAGAAGTTTTCTTTGACCCTTTTTACCAGATGGGTGACGCTACCACTAATGACGAACAACGTGATTTCATTATTGGATATTCTCTTTCTCAACGCCTATTGTTAGTAGTTTATGTAGAAAGAGGTCAGCGAACTCGTATCATTTCTGCCCGTCTAGCTACTCGTACTGAAAGAAAGTTATATGAACAAGCCTGAAGAAGAACTCAAACTAAATTTAAGACCCCGTGCAACAGAAACAGTATCAATCAAGATACCAACGGACACTTTAGAATCGCTTAATAAAGTTGCCGTTAGTAAAGACATGTCGGTTGAAGCCTTACTCAAATTTTATATTGGACAGGGGCTACGACAAGATTTAGCTAAATTCTTTTCAGATCGTCTGCTTGAATCAACCGCTCAAGTTTTAGCACGGCACATTCAATCAGAAGAAGAAATTTTAACAATTATTCGAGAAATTCAATCTGAGACAAAGTTACCTTGATTGTCAAACAAGACTTTAAGTATTTAAAACCAAAACAGAGACAGAAATTAAATTGCAACTGTAGAGAGAGGGGTACTTAAGTCCTGTACCATATGAACGGAAAGCAATCTCTCCACAACTGATTCTGCAATGATGCCTGTACGCCAAACCTTATCAAAGCCTGACATTCAACTTTCTTATTTGGAGTGGAACCAAGGACAAGAACCTTTACTATTACTACACGGTTTAGCTGATAACGCCTTGGTTTGGTCTAGCTTGGGAGATTACTTAGCGCCAGATTATCACATAGTCGCACCAGATATGCGCGGTCATGGTGAAAGTAGCAAACCTGAGCAGGATTATAGCTTTGAAAGTGCGATCGCTGACCTCGAAGCGTTGATGAATAAACTAGGATGGGCAAATACTCATGTTGTGGCGCACTCTTGGAGTGGTAAATTAGCTTGTATCTGGGCAAGGCAACAACCAGAAAAGTTGCGGAGTATAGTTTTGGTCGATCCGATTTTCATCTGGAAAATGCCTAGCTTTCTGAAGGTAACGCTTCCGTTGTTGTATCGGGTTTTGTCGTTTCTCAAAATGATGGGCCCCTTTGCTAGTTACGAAGAAGCCGAACAACAAGCGCGTCAGTTAAACCTATATGAGGGATGGAGTCCCTTACAACAACAAGTCTTTCAAGCAGGTATTGAACAAAAATCCGATGGTAGCTGGGGTAGTAAATTCACAATAGCTGCACGCGATCGCATTTTTGAAGAGGTAATGCGGATTCCTGGTTTAACAGTCCCTATTCATACCCCAACCCTTTTTGTACAGCCAGAAAAAGGCGTTAACCGCCAAGATTGGCAATTAAAGCCTTACAAAACATACCTTAAGAATTTACAGTTATGCCAAGTTTCCGGAAATCATTGGCCGTTTATGTCCCAGCCTGAAGCGTTTAACCAGACTGTAGAAGCTTTTTTGCGCGAACACAAATAAAATAACGGATGTTACGACACAACAAGCTGTCGTTACGACACAATAAGCTGTCGTTACGACACGATAAGTTGTCGTTATCTGAAAACAAATTGTCGTTACGACATGATAAGTTGTTGTTATTACACAAAAGCTGTCGTTACGACATGATAAGTTGTTGTTACGACACAATAAGCTGTCGTTACGACACAACATTTGTTACTAGTACAGCGGGCGCGTAAATAAACATACCATTTAAAATGACGCAAAAGCCCAGAATACAATTCTTTTGAATGCATGACTTTTGAATGCATGACTTCCAAGGAAGCGGTACTAGGGCGTGTTTTCAAACTCTTTTTACGCTATTAGTTGAGGTTGCGATCCCCCTAAATCCCCCGCGCTTCTTGGGGGACTTTGAAAAGATTTCCCCCCCTTTTTAAGGGGGGACTCGGGGCCCCCTCTGGGGATAGGGGGGAGAGGGGGGGATCTCACAGTTTGAAAACACGCCCTAGTAGTCTGTCAACCCAATAATTTTGGGTTTGTAGAGACTAGTAATTGCAGTGTCTCTACTGTTGTAAAATGTAAATTTTTTTTAATAAATTTAAGCGTCGGCTCCAAAAATTTATTTTATAAAGCCGAAATAAGTCATATTCAAGCCTAACAGTGTTGCAATCATTTACAATTATCAGTTATTTGACAATCAGGAATGTATTAGTGTAACTATAAATAGCATCTGTCATTTTATTCAAGACTGTACTTTAGAAATGGCAGTGTATGAAAATTAAGCTCAACTCTTCGGACAAAGTTTTGTCTATAAAAGAGTAAATTAATATGAATTATCAAGATATGAGTGTGAAGTTTCCTAAAGGTCGCACGGCATTTATTATCATCCACGGTGTCGGTGAACAAAACCCTTTTGAAACTGTAGACTATTTTGCTCAAAACTTTATTAAATACTTTGAGAAACAAAAATTGCAAATCAAGCTAGAACACTTAATTGCTAGACGCAGACTATCAACAGGCTACCCTTGGACGGAAAGCTTTGTACGTTTGAGTCCAACAGGTACTCAAGAATATGAGTTTATAGACATTCACGAATACTACTGGGCAGCCGACACACACAATAAAATTAGTGTACAGGAAATTTTACAATGGTGCGATCGCACTCTAGAAGGAACAATAGAATTTTACAACAGCCCGGAAAATAAACCTCTATTAGATGAACTATTACAAGATAAGAATTTGCAAGGCTTTTTTAAATTCCGTTTGCGCTGGTTGACGATATTCCTGCGCTTATTTAACTTAATATACCCAGTTTTACGATTGCTAGTTTGGCTGATTTTATTATTGCTAAGTCCATTTTTAAGCGGACGTTATTTGCAACCAGCTTGGCAATTGAGTAAACAACTCGTGATTCCATTGCTAATTAATTTTGTTGGTGACGTTGCTATCTACACCACCACTGATGTAAAATCTTCCTACCACAAAATACGTGAAAAAATACTGGCAGAATCTTTAATATTACTTAAAGCACTTCTCAGAGATAAACAAGCGAATTATGAACAAGTAATACTAGTTGGACATTCTCTTGGTAGCTGTATTGCCTATGATACTTTGAACTTGTTATGCGTGGAAGCAAGTCTTTCTAATGACAAAGGTAAAAATCTATTTATTAATAAAATAACAGGGTTAATTACCTTTGGT
Source organism: Nostocaceae cyanobacterium (assembly GCA_051861145.1). Classification (GTDB taxonomy): domain Bacteria; phylum Cyanobacteriota; class Cyanobacteriia; order Cyanobacteriales; family Nostocaceae; genus JBHYDF01. The sequence goes on along the minus strand of JBHYDF010000016.1, from coordinate 2,447 downwards.
TCTCCACTAGACAAAATTGCTTTTTTCTTTAGAGAAACGGCACAGCACCATCAATATATCCGACAGAGGATTTTAGAACATCTTAATTCCTTTCGTGTTAAAACGCTAGTAATTAACAAAAATCAATACTTGACAATTAACCCAGTGGAATGCAAGTTAGAAAAAATCCGCTGGGTGAATTATTATCATTTGCAAGACCCGATTAGCGGTCATTTAGATTATTACGAAAACCTAGACAATGTTCGCATGGACTACCAGACATCTTGGGGAGACAATGCGCATCTAGGTTATTGGACAGATCCAAATTTCTACGAAGATATTGCCAAACGTTTTTTATAATTAGTCAATAGTCATTAGTCATTAGTCATTTGTCCTTTGTCATTTGTCCTTTGTCCTTTGTCCTTTGTCCTTTGTCTTTACTAATGACTAATGACCAATGACTAATGACTATTGACTAATGACAAATGACCAATGACTAATGACAAAGGTTAAGAAAAGGTTATTAAATGACAAATATAAAAGTCTTGAATAATTAGTAATTTATGACTTGAGTCTTAAGACTAAGGACTAATGACTTCAGCCATTGGTAAACTACCCAATGACACTAAATATTTGTTTCACCCAAGCCATTGACGGAGAGATAGATCATGGGCAAGTACGATAAGATTTTTGGTTCAGAAGAGGTATTAGAAGAACCACTCAGTCCAGAAGAAGCAGTAGCGGCGATCGCAGTAGTCACCGCAGGTGCTGATTCTTCTTTAGAAGACGTGGATGTAGACCTTTTGGCGGATATTCTCTGGGGATTCGAGATTTATGAAGATTACTCAGATGACGATTTGTTAGAAATGGTCGATAAACTGATAGCGCTTGCGGAAGAACAAGGACTGGGAAAACTGTTTAATACAGCTTACGAATCTCTAGAAGATGAGTTAGTCTCAGATGCTTTTGCAGCAGGGGTAAGTGTACTTGTAGATGAAGAAGAAATACGTATCCCCAAAGGTAAAAATACTTTGCTCAAAAAATTGCAGGAAGCCTTAGAAATAGAGGATGAAGAAGCCAAGGAGGTTATAGAGGAAGTAATTGCTGCTTTTGAAGAAGCGGAAGAGGAAGAATACGCAGAAGACGAAGATGAGACATTACTAGAAGATTCCAATCAGGATTTATACGAATCGCCTTCCGGTAATTTTGCTGTTCCGATTCCGTCTGATCTCGAACAAGGTGCAAAGCTTGAGACTCAAGATGGAGTAGTCAGCTTTTCTGATGACCTTGGTACTTTGTTCAGAATTGATTATTATCCTCTTCCCCCTCAACAAATGGATGACATCGAATCTGTGGGACAGGAAGAATATCTGCGATCCATTCTTTTGAATAAATATGTACCATCTGCGATCGCAGCTAATTTACCCGATGCTTCTGTGGATTATACCGAATATTTACCAGAAACAATGGAAGGAGCTTACTTTGCATTAGTAAATATGCCCGAAGGTTCAACCGTATCTAGGACAGGAAACAACGGTACCGCCCTCAGATTAAATGCATTTCGAGGGCTGCTAACATTTATCAATGGTAACTTTGTATATATAGTTAGTAGCCAGCGCAGCTTTTTTAATGGCGAAACACCCGGTACTGTTAAAGAAGAAGCCGAAGGTATCAAGCGAAAGATTTTTGGGTTTGTAGATACAATCGAATTCACTTAGTATTGAGAGCGATAAGCCTCTGGCTTAACGCTTCGCGTATCGCGCTTAATAAATCCCAAAGAACCCCACCCCGGTTTTGTCTTGCGCCAAAACCGCCCCTCCCCGCGCGCGGGGAGGGGTTAGGGGTGGGGTTCAGACATCATGGGAATCATAACTAATTAACCGAATTTGATATTACACCCTATTCAGGTAGTTTAAATATTCTATGTTTTACTGTTCTGAAGCGGATATGAGCCTTTATCTAGAAAGGGTTCATACTGAACTCTTTCTAGATAAATAGTAAAAATCTATACCATACCGCCAGCCGCTTGAAAACGAGCGCGGGCGCGTTTGTAGGCTTGGGTAGCCTGAATTTGAGCTTGGCGATCGCCTGCTGGTACTTGATTCAGACGGGTTTGAGCTTCGTTAAAAGCGACACGGGCTTCTTCAAGATTAATTGATTCGCCACGTTCAGCAGAGTTTACCAGGATAGTGACTTCGTTTTCTTCAACTTCAGCAAAGCCACCCATGAGGGCGATAGGAACCCAATCCTGATTTGTACCGGGGCGTACTCGCATTACACCTGTATCTAAAGCAGTGAGCAATGGTGCGTGTCCGCTGAGGATACCTAGCTGACCGGTGGTGCTGGGTAAAATGACTTCTTGAGCAGAAGCATCCCAGATGGTTTTATCTGGGGAAATTACACGAACAGTTAATGTCATTTGTCCTTTGTCATTTGTCCTTTGTCATTTGTCCTTTGTCATTTGTCCT
>JBHYDF010000015.1:0-64999 GCA_051861145.1 Nostocaceae cyanobacterium | reverse complement strand
AGTGATTTTAAAGCATGTTCCTTCCGCTTGGCAAAATTATCATTTAAATCACAATAGCCAACAGAAATTACAGATGCGATCGCCAAAGCAAATGTAGCAGCATAGATCAGCATTCTCTTCATCATCTTGCCTGGTCAAGTAGTAAAATGTGTCAACTTAATTAAAGATTCATACTTGATGCATGAATCTTCCTTTAACAAGGATGACAGCTTGCTATGAAATTACGATGAAATTTTTGCAGCTTAATAAAAATTATTCATTCATGTTTCGATAGGTAGCCACAGATGAAGGAGAACTGCGATTGAGGTAGCGAAAAATCCAATATTTGAAAATGGTGTCCATTATCACTGGGACAGTAGCAATAAACAGAGAAATAAGACTCTTGTTTTCCGGTAAGCCGTAATGCTTTAAAGTACTTTCTAGAATTATTTCCCAACCATAAGGAGAGTGAAAACCGACAAATATATCTGTAGATAGAATAATTAAAAAAGCCTTGGCAGAGTCGCTTAAACTGTAAGTTATATCGCCAGCAAAAGACCTAAGAATAGATAGTTGTTGCTTACCTATTAAAATTAAAATAATTAATGTGATGGCTGTAAGTATATCTGCAAAGACATTTGTCACTGCATTAATACTTTCAATTTTATTTTCTTCTGCAATAGCAATAGCTTTTTCCTGTAGCTTCTTTTGTACAACTTCGCTAGATAATGCTGGAATTTTTCCAATTTGAGCTTCAAAGTAAAGACCTTGCTCAAATCTTTTTAATTCAGCTAAGGCTTTTTCTTCTTGAGAAGAGTTTATGAAAATATCTGACTCTTGTGGATTCCAAAACTTCTCAAATAGGGGAGTGATTACAAAGTTTCTAGAAAGTTGATTTATAAGTAGTGGAACTACAATCAGAATTAACAAAAAACGGATGGAGGAAATCGTTTGACGGCGAGAAGCGCGAAACTCTTCAATAGCATTTATCTCAGCGTTTGGATCTAACGTCTGCTGAAATTTTCCTATAGTCCGCAGAATAGACCGAGGGATAAAGCTCATCTTTTGAGATGATGACCTTGATTTCATTTGAAATTTTTATCAATAGCAAAAAGTCTAGCTTTACCAAGGAATCAGTGGCATAACTAGAAAGTTTTAGAGAGCTATAAAAGTCAAAGTTTCAGCCTCTAATTTATACTTTATGGCATGAAGATGAAATCAGGATGAAAAATCGAATTGTTCAAATAAATTCATCTATAAACTATCCATTATAATTCTGTATTTTAAGTCTATTAATATCTTCTAAAAATAGGAAATACCTTTTAGCTTAATAAAGTCTCTTAATTTTTCCACAAATAAATTTGCTTGCTATTGTCCAAAAGTTCTGTGTCATTATAAAACCAGAATTTAGCACTGGGTTTAATTCTTTTTTCCTGACAAATTCTTAAGAGCGTACCTTTACTGGTGTCCCTAATTTCACCTGCTTGTACAACAATCGGACATCGGGATTACGCATTCTCAAGCAACCGTGAGATACAGCAGTGCCTACCAACTCATTATCATTATCTGGTGTGCCGTGAAAGCCAATTTGATTGCGTCCATCTGACCAAAAACCAACCCATCGGTCTCCTAAAGGACTATTAGGACCAGGTGGAAATACTTTGCCGGTAATCGGGTGACGCCAAACTGGATTAATTCGCTTGTGCATTACCTGGAAAGAACCTGTAGGAGTTTCCCAACCCTCCTTACCTACACCGATTGGGTAGCTAGCTATTACCTGATCTAAGCGGTAAACATAGACGCGGTAATCGTTTAAATCAACGACTAGTTGCGTCTTGTCAGCAGCAAGGCTATTGGATGGTTTTTGTTTAGCAGAAACTTGAGCAGAAACTTGAGCCAATAACGATTTTGACTCTGAATTTACAGTTGCATTTGGTTTTTCACCCTGCACAAACTGCCTTGGTGTTTCTTCTACTGAAGCTCCAATAGCTATAGCATTTCCATCTGTCTTTGATCCACTACGAAGGGGAGCAAAAGCATTAATGCGCCAGTGGATGGCAAGAGATAGAATTGCTGTACCAAAACACAAAAACATCCCTATTTGAGCTACAGATTCATTTCTTACCATCGCCATTGTCTATTTTCTCCAGCATACTTAGCCGATGCTCGGTTGCATTCAGAATTAAGTTTTGTTTGATTTGAGAGTTCATCAACTTATCACTACTAGGTTATTTTGTGATTGTTTAGTCTGAACTCCAATAGCCAAATAAGTCCCTAATCATAACCTATTGCCAGAAGATGAAATCCTGCTTAATAACTTTCAAACAACGGCATTTTCTTGAGCAAGAGGGCATGGATAACTTGGATCGCCCGTTTCTATTTGAATTGTAGTGTGTTCAATACCAAAATGGTCGTGAAGTTGTTGATTTACTTGGACTAAAAAAGCATCGCCAGGATTTCCAGCAGGCATAATTAAGTGAGCAGTCAGAGCTGTTTCGGTGGTACTCATACCCCAGATATGTAAATCATGTACACTAGTCACACCGGGAAGTTCAGCCAAGAATGTACGAACGGCAAGTGGTTCAATACCTGCTGGTACGGCATCCGTGACCAAGTTGAAAGATTCTTGGAACAATTGCCAAGTACTCACAACAATTACAACAACAATCATCAAACTCACAACTGGGTCAAACCATAGCCAACCAGTGGTTACAATCGCAATACCAGCCAGGACTGCACCCAAAGACACCGCCGCGTCAGCAACTAAGTGAAGGAAAGCTCCTCTGATGTTCAAGTCTGTTTCTCTTCCAGAGAGAAACATCAAAGCACTTCCTGTATTAATGGCGATGCCTACCGCAGCCACGCCTATGATTGTACTACCTGATACTGGGCTGGGTTCAAGGAAACGCTTGATAGCTTCCCATGCAACTGCGCCAGAGGCTACGAGTACGAGGATGGCGTTCAACAGAGCAGCTAAAATAGAGGAGCGACGCAATCCGTAAGTGCGGCGTGGTGTGGGACGGCGACGACTGAGGAAGCTTGCTCCCCAAGCAAGTAACAAACCTAGAACATCACTCAAATTGTGACCAGCATCGGCAAGTAGAGCAAGGGAATTGGCAATTAACCCATAAACTACTTCAATGACAACAAACCCAGTGTTGAGTGTAACGCTAATAATGAAGGCACGGTTGTAATTAGTCGGTTCGTGGCTGTGTCCGTGACTGTGAGACATGAATGTTGCCCTTAAAGCGTTACCAACGGTGAGAGAACTTCTATGCTTTGACAAGTGACAAACTTATCTTTAAGCATATCTTTGACCAAGGAAAAAAAATCAGCGATCGCACTCTCACTATCAATAACCGTAATTACAAGTGGTAGCACAGAAGACTCAGTAGATGGATCTAGCTCGTTCATAGTGCGAAAAATACCATGCTTGCCATATCCAGAAATTGCTCGCATCACCGTCATCCCTGTTATTCCCTGTTTGCTAGCGATCCCCAATAGAGTTTGGTGAAGTGGTTGGTACTGCCAACTATCAGACTCACTAATATAGATTGTTAGTTGCTTCCATTTAGTTGGTTCGTGGTTGTGTGCGTGGTCGTGCTGGTGAACCATAACTGTTATCTCATTGCTACCACTTGCTATTAATTATCGTTTAAAGGTAAAGCGACCGTTCACTTTTTCACCATTGATATCAGAAAGAATAGCAACTTTATACTCACCTGCTGCTTTTTCAGAAAGTACAGCATGGTAATGTTGTTCTTTAGCTTCATAGGTGAGGGGCAATTCCTTTTGACTACCATCAGGTAGCTGAATTTGAGCCGTTACTTTTGCATTTGAAACTGTATCGTGCTTCTCTCCTTTCTTTAAATAGAAATCTAAGTGAGTCACATCATTTTCCGGTTCGGCAACAAACTCTAAATGATATTGCCCAGATTCAATAATTTGACCGCCGTGTGAATGCTCACCTTTGCCATCTTTGGAATGACCTTGAGCATTATTTTGATTATGAGAATGACCATCACTTTCTGAATGATTATCTTTCGCTGCGGTTTCAGTCTTGGCAGCCGTTTCTGTTGTTGATGCTGAATTACTCTCTGAATTTGCAGTTTGATTACTGCCACTACAAGCACCTAAGAAAAGCAAGCTTACACTACCTAAAATTACGAAGCTAGTCTTCAAATCTGCTAAACCGGAAACCTCGCTCATAGCTGATTGTACTTGTTGACCAAGCTTACGGAGTTGTTCCAAATCAGGGCCAAAAATTTTTACAGCAATAGCACTTCGTACCCCAGAAAGTACTTCATCCATCCGGTGCGAAATAAAACCACCGATATTGGGAACTACACCGGGAATTTTCTCAAATTCTTCCCGAATCATTTCAATCGCTTTATCTCGGTCTTTTCCTCCTTCTTCACTCAATTGGATATCTAGTTCTCCAACATTGACACCAGCTACTTCCGTATCACCTTGTGCGCGTCCGGAGCGAAACTGAACTGCTTGAATCCGAGGGTCTTTTTTGAGGGCGTTTTCTATCGCCAAGCCTACCTGATTTGTTGCATCCAGAGATTCACCAGGCATCAAAATAGCAGCAACTACTAGAGCGCGGTCTTGAAACTCTGGTAAAAAAACTTGCCCTAACGAGGTCATAATTAATATTGAAGACACAAAGGCAGCGATCGCACCTGTCAAAATAATCTTGGGGCGACGTAGAGAAAATTTTAAAAGCGGGCGATACAGACGATGGGAAAATCGTTCAACCCAAGTTTCTGTACTTGGTAAACGCCGATTTACCAATAACAAAGCGCATAATGCTGGAGTCAATGTCAGTGCTACTAAGGTAGAAGCGGCAATTGACAGCAAATAAGCTACACCCATCGGTGTAAAAATCCGACCTTCCACACCGGAAAGGGCAAAGATTGGTGCAAAGACGACTGCAATAATGATTGTCGAGAACAGTACGCTTACCCTTACCTCCACTGAACCATTGAAAACAACTTGCAGTGGTGATACAGGATTACCTGCTATCTGGTTTTCTCGCAAGCGGCGGTAGACATTTTCCATATCCACAATTGCGTCATCCACCACCGAACCAATCGCCACAACCAATCCGCCTAAAGTCATCGTGTTGATGCCTTGTCCCGTCCAGTTCAGGATCATCATTCCTAACAACAAAGACACGGGAATCGCACTCAAACTAATGATCACCGTGCGCCAATTCATCAGAAATAGAATCAAGATGACACAAACAATGATAGTGCCATCGCGCAAGGCTTCTTCAACATTCTTAATAGAAGCTTCGATAAAATCCTCTTGACGGAAGGTTTCAGTTACTTTCACATCTTTAGGCAAGCTGGCTTTTAGCTCCTCCATTGCTGCTTCAGCCGCTTTCGTAACGCTTGGTGTATCAGCGGTTGGCTGTTTATTTACAGTCAAAATTACCGCCTTTTTACCCGCAGAACTGCCATCACCGCGTTTGAGTGCTGCACCAAGTTGCACATCCGCCACTTGTTCGAGAAGTACAGGTGTGCCATTGCTGGCTTTAATGACCGATTTTTCTAGCTGTTCAATAGATTCAATTCGTCCAACACCTCGCACCAAAGTTTCTTGGTCGGGAGTAATTAAAAATCCCCCTGGTGCATTGGCGTTGGCTGCTTGTGCTGCCTTGGTGACATCATCCAGGGAAACATTGAATGCTCTTAGCTTCGCAGGATCTACCAATACTTGATATTGGCGCTCGTCTCCACCAAATATGACAATATTACTAACGCCAGGGACAGCCAACAGGCGGTTTTTCACTTGCCAATTGACAATCCGCCAAACCTCCATTAAAGGAGTAGTTTCGGAGGTGAAGGCGTATTTAACAGTCCATCCTAAAGGCGAACTAACCGGAAGAACCTCTGGATCTTCCACGCCTTGCGGTAGCTGGCTGCGTGCTTGTTGCAACCGTTCCGTTACCAATTGGCGGGCGCGATAAATTTCTGTATCCCAACTAAAAGTGGCTCTTACAGCCGAAAGACCGACAGCCGAGGAAGAACGCAATGCTTCCAGTCCGGGTGTGCCGTTAATCACACTTTCTATCGGTCGAGTAACTAGGGATTCCACTTCCTCTGGCGCAAGTCCTGGGGCTTCGGTCATAATTTCGACCTGGGGCGGAGCAAAGCTGGGAAATACATCTAGTGGCATCTGTGTAAGGACAAGGAAGCCCCAAATAGATATGAGAATGGAGGCAATAACTACTAGCCAGCGTTGAGCGATCGACCATTTAACAATAGAATTAAGCATATTTTGATTTACATAATATATGAAAATTAATTTTCTAAAACAGGATTAGCAACCTTCTCATTCTCTACAAACGCTGGATTTTTCTGAGGCAATAAAAATCTTCCAAATTTAGAATATAAAGCTGGCAAAACCAGCAAGGTTAACGCTGTAGAAGTAAACAAACCACCCAAAACCACTATCGAAAGTGGTTGCAAAACTTCCTTACCTGGCCCTACTGCAATTACTAACGGTACTAATCCTAAAGCTGAAGTAAATGATGTCATCAAAATAGCATTGAGTCGTTCCATTGACCCAGCTATAAGGATTTCTTTTGACGACATTCCGATCGCAAATTTAGTTGTGTAATTGTCTACTAAAAGCAGTCCGTTGCGAGTGGCTACACCAAATAAAGTCACAAAACCTACCAAGGAAGCGACTGAGACAACGCCCCCTGTTAAGGCCACAGCAATTACACCTCCGACTAAAGCGATGGGCAGGTTAATCATAATCATTGCTGTAGAAGCAATGGATTTGACAGAAAGATACATTAATACCGTAATCACTACGAAGGAAATGGCACTGAAAATCAAAATATTTTGTGAGGCTCTTTCTTCAGCTTCAAATTGACCGCCATACTGAATAAAGTAACCAGAGGGCAATTGCACTTGTGCCTTGACTTTGTTTTGAATTTCATTGACTAGCGATCGCAAATCTTTGCCCTGAGCGTTAGCAGATACTACAATTAGACGGGAGACTTTTTCCCGATTGATGGTATTTGGGCCAGTGCCATAGGTAACTGTAGCCACCTTAGCTAAAGGAATTTTATTTCCCCCTTCATCTCCCCCTGGGGAAGGGATATCAACTAATAAATTTTCAATTGTTTGTAAATTATTACGGTATTGTGGTTGTAACCATACCACTAAATCAAAACTTTGTTGCTGCTCCAAAACTTGCGATACTACTTTGCCATTGAGAGCAGTTTCAATTATGTCAGAGAGTTGCCCAACTGTTAAGCCATAACGTGATGCGGCAACACGGTCAAATTTTATTTGAATCTGTTCGATGGGAACTTGCGGTTCTAATTGTAAATCCACAAGCCCAGACACAGATGACATTACACCTTCAACTTGTTTACCAATTCTGCGGAGTTCTTCTAAGTCTGAGCCAAATATTTTTACAGCAATTTGACTTCTTACCCCAGATAATATTTCATCAATTCTGTGCGAAATAAATCCACCAATATTCGCAGCAGCACCCGGTACTTTATTAAATTCTTCCCGCAACCACTCTACTGTTTCTTTACGTTTTTCCATTCCTTGGTCAGTCAGTCCAATATCGAGGTGAGCGAGATTTACGGGTGCTGCATCTGGATCGTTAGGGGCGCGTCCTGCTCGTAATTGCACATATTTTAACCTGGGATCATCTTTAAGTTTATTCTCCAATACAAAGGCTGCACTGTTAGTAGCTTCTAAAGATGAACCTGGATAAAGAGCTAAAGTATTGACCAAAGTTGTTTCTTGAAACTCTGGTAAAAAAGCCCGTCCTAAAGCTGGAAAAATCACGATTGCCGCTACCATTCCCGCCACAGCCACAGAGATAATAATCATGGGACTGCGGATAGCAAAATCTAAACAAGGATAATATAGTCGCTTGAAAATTCGGGGTATTAATGGTTCTTTTAACGGCATTTTTCCGTGTGGAAGTAAAATCGCACACAACGCCGGACTTACCAGTAATGCTTCTAAACTAGAAACCATGACAACCACTAGATAAGTTATCCCCATTGGGCCAAAAATTCGACCTTCTACACCTGCGAGGGCAAATATTGGAGAAAAGACGACAATAGTAATTAAAGTTGCCCCAATTAGAGATTCCTGAACTTCCTGTACTCCTTCAAAAACAATTTCCAGTACCGGGCGAGGGTTGGGAGAATATTTATTTTGTCGCAACAAACGAACAACATTTTCCGCATAGACGATGGCATCATCGATCGCTGTCCCAATGGCTACGGCTAATCCTCCCAAAGTCATTGTATTCAGCCCTAAGCCCAAAAAAGATAATACTTGCAATGAAAATATAAAAGTCAGGGCAAAATTCAACAGCACAACTCCCAGAGTCCGCCAATTCATCAAAAAGGGAATGAGGATAATTGCGGCAATAATACTACCTTCCACCAAGGCCGATCTGACATTTTCTACTGAAGCATCAATATAATCTGCTTGGCGGAAGGTTTGTGTTACCTTTACTCCTTTTGGTAAACCTGCTTGCAACTCTGTCATTGCAGTTTCAATGGCACGGGTAACGGTAGGAGTATCAGCTAGGGGTTGCTTATTCACCATCACCACTACAGCATCTTTGCCATTTAAGCTGCCATCGCCGATCTTAATCGCACCGCCAATTTGAATTTCGGCAACATCTCCCAACCTCACAGGCGTTCCTTGACGGGCAACAATTACAGATTGTTTTAAATCATCAAGGGATTCAATTCGCCCAATTCCCCGAATCAGAGTTTGCTTGTCAGGACTGATTAAAAAGCCACCAGGAGCATTGACATTTGCTCCCTGTACTGCTTCAGATACTTGCTGTAAGGATACATTAAAAGCATTGAGTTTGTTCGGATCTACTAGTACTTGATACTGACGCACATCACCGCCATACACTAGCACTTGACTAACGCCCCCGACTGCTAAAAGGCGATTTGTCACTTGCCAATCAACAATTCGGCGTACTTCCATCAAATCGATTTTGGATTTGAGGTTTTGGTTTTCTCCTTCCTCTTCCACTGTGAAGGCATATTTTAATACAGTGCCGATAGGTGAACTAATAGGAGCGAGTCTAGGTGTTTCAATTCCTTCGGGTAGCTTACTAACTGCTTGTTGTAGTCGTTCTTGTACCAACTGGCGGGCTTGATAGATATCTGTTCCCCAGCCAAAAACAACTCTGACTACAGAAAGTCCTGCTGAGGAGGAAGAACGAACTGCGCTGATCCCTGGTGTGCCGTTGATTGAGCTTTCAATTGGTAATGTAACCAGAGATTCTATTTCTTCGGGAGCAAGTCCGGGAGCTTCTGTTTCAATTTCGACCTGGGGAGGTGCAAAGTTGGGGAAAACATCCAGCGGCATTTGCGGGATGGTATTAAATACTATGATTACTGTGGAAATAAGTGCCGCAATTACTACTAACCAGCGTCGAGAAATTACCCATCTAGCGACTGCACTAATCATTATTTATTATTTATTTAGTTGTTGATTGTTAATTTTTGGTTGTTTTTTTCGTAAACTATTAACCAATAACTATTAATGATTGTCTGAACGACGATAATTTTCCTGTTCTTCCACAGAAGTGTTGGAAGTAGAGGGGGTTGGTTGTTTGTGGTTGTCGATATAAACCTCGGTTTCATAATTGAACCCGTCACCTACTGGTACTAGACGGGAACGGATATGACGACTAGACCAGAAACTACCAGCGACGAAAGCCAAAGTTGCGATCGCCACTCCTCCCCCTGCGCCTAGCAACCATAAAGGTATTGGCAAGCTGTTAGTTTTAGCCTCAGTTTCTTCTGTGTGGGAACCACCTTCTTCCTTATGTTCTTCTTCTGTAGCTTTACTACCACCCTTCAACGATTGTGCATAAAGTTGTGGCGCACGTTGGGTAACTACTGAATCTCCCTCGAATAAACCACTGGTTATCTCTACCAAATCTCCAGATGTTTGACCTAAACTCACCTCAACTGACTGGAAGGCATTACCATTTTTGACATAGACCATTTTTTTGCCGTTTGCGTCTACCACAGCAGAGCTAGGAATTGCTAAGACAGGTGCAGATGTTTCGTTTGTTAATACTTGCAGTTCAGCAAACATTCCGGGTTTGAGTTGTCCACCAGAGTTTTCTATTTCTGCTTGCACTGGTACTACTCGTGTTTCGCCTTCTACTACTGAGCCAATTCGGGTAATTTTGCCAGTAAAGCTACGGTTGGGAAAAGAAGCAATTTTGACTCTGAGTGGTTGACCGATTTTTACCTTGTTCAAATCTTTTTCATAGATATTAGCTGTGGCAAATATCCGACTGTCATTCAATATTGTCATCAATCTGCCACCGGCGTCTTGGAATGATTGACCGATGCTAACTTCTCGGTAAGCAACTTTACCTGAAATCGGAGCTGTTACTGTCACTAGTCCCTTGGAGTTAGCGATCGCTCCTAGTTGAGACAGTCGAGTTTGATACGTGGTATTACTAAGACCTATACGCTGTTTTGCTACTTGAACTGCTGCTTGAGCGCGTTTGAGTTGATTTTCTGCTTCGATAACGTCCCGGCGGCTTGAAGCTGTTACAAGTTTCGCTTTGGCTTCTGCTAGCTGAGTTTGGGATTCGAGAGCGTTACGACGTGGCAAAGCACCAGCATCAGCTAACTGCTTGTCTTTGTCGTACTTTTCTTGCGCAAATGCCACTTGGCTTTGTGTTTGAGCTATCTCAGCTGTAGCGATTTGTTGGTAGCGATCGTAGTTTTGCTGGGCTAGTCTGAAATCGGCTAGGGCTTGCTGCAAATCTGCTTGTCCTTGGGCAAGTTTTTCTTGAGATTCCACACGTAAGCTCACTAGGTCAGGACTGGTTAAAACAGCTACAGGTTGACCTTTTTGAACTCTTGCACCAGGTTCGACTAAAAGTTCAACTACTTTTGCTCCAGAAATTGGGGTAGTTACTTCTACTCTTTGGCTAGGTAGAGTTTCAATCTGTCCTGTGGCTTTAATACCCAAAGCCAATGGTTGTCTTTTGACTGGCTCGACTTTAATTCCCAACTGCTGAGCTGTTTCGGCATCAACTTCAATTGAACCACTTGTTTCGCTTCCACTTTGAAAGTCACTTGCACCACTGTGATCGTGTCCAGCGCCAGCAAAAACAGCCGTGGGAGCAGATAGCAAGAGCAGACTGAGCAGTACCGAAGAAGCACAACGGAGTGGGGTAGAAGGTTGATAACGGTTAGATATTACCATCGCTAATAGTGTTTTATGAATTATGAGAATGGTATTTTCAGTAGAAATCTGGATCTTGCGCTGTCTTGAGCGGCGTTACATCGCTTTTGCAAGTAGTTTAAGAAGTTTAACTAGTGTTCTTTATCCAGTCTTTCATATCGAGATGAAATTCGGGTGAAATTTTGAGTAGCGACTACTATTGTGTAGACAGAACATCTACGTATTTACTGTCATAGATGTCTACAATGCTTCTGCACTCAAACTAGAAAGTAATTGCTAATTAAATAACCAATGCGATCGCTTGGAGAATTAAATAGATTGATCCTTCAAAGTCTGTAAGCTATCTCGAATCAGGAAAATCGCACTCATGCTCAAAAGTATAGCGATAAGCAAACTAGCGACTGCATCTGCCCAAAACCAATTCCAGAAGTAGACAGCAACCGCAGACAGCATTACACCAAAAGAACTAGCAGTATCAGCAACACCATGGAGGAAAACTCCGCGCACGTTTAAGTCATGGTGAATTTCAGAATGCAATAAATGAATGCTGATGCCGTTAATTATCATGCTCAGTCCTGCTACAATCAGCATCGGCAACCCCAATACTAGCTGCCGAGATTGTAAGTGACCAACAGCTTCCCAGGTAATCAAAAGAGCGATCGCCAATAAACTTAATCCATTCAGCAATGCTACCCAATTTTCGACACGCTGATAGCCAAAATTTACTTCATCTGTAGAACGATGCTGTACTAACCAGGTTACTAAAATAGTCAATCCCAGACTTACTAAATCTGACAATAAATGTCCTGAGCCTGCTATTAGTGACAGACTGTTACTCCAGATACCAACTCCTAGTTCTATCAAAAAAAGGCTACTCCTCAGCCCCAAAACATACAAGAGTAACCGGAATTTTTCTGTATTTCGTTTAACTTTTAGTTGCACTATTAGTCAATTTTTATTACTTCAAATTCATGAAATAATCATCAAATTTAGTTGATTTATTTAAAAGCTAAATACCGTCAAATTTGAGAAGTTTATTGGTGGAATTTGTGTTAGTTTCTATTACTTGAATAGATTTTGTAACTTACACAGCCTTGATAACCAGATAAATTAGCACCTAAACATTTGCTGAGTCTAAGTGTTCTGCCATAGAGTGATACAGATCGATGATGTGGCTGTCAGTTAATTTGTAATAGACATTCCGACCTTCTCGGCGATAGCTGACTAAATGCATGGCTTTCAATAATCGCAGTTGATGGCAAACGGCTGATTCCGTCATTTTTGTCAATGCGGCTAAATCGCAAACACACAACTCCTGGGAAGCCAAAGCTGATAGGAGGCGCAGACGGTTCGTATCCGCCAGAACCCCAAAGATTTCTGCCATCTGTTGTGCCTTGTCTGTTGGCAGAATTTGCGCGCTCGTTAAGCGTACATGATCTAGATGTATCAGATGGGTATCACAGCTTGGTGCATCAAAATTAGTGAGTGAGTCCGAGTCTTGCTTTGGCTTACGCTTGTTCATAGCCTTTGTTTAGACAATGGTTATCAATTTCAATAGTAACTAAAAAAATGATAATCATTGCACAACTGAACAATTGTCAAAGTAATTGAGTCGAACTCTGTTTACACCAAGTGCATTTTCGGTTTCTTGAGTTGTGCAATGTCTAGCTAAGAGCTTTTTTCATGACTCAGGAGCCTCACACTGGCAAAGACAGAAGCACGGCTCCAAAGTCGTTAGACACCAACAACTACCAGGTTTAGGCTAAACCTAACCTAAGCTGTGAATTTTATCTGGTACAGTTAGGGGTTTTCAAGTTTTATGATGCACAGCCACAAACAGATTGACATTGAGTGCAGACTTCACCATTTTGATGGCTATTGGCACAAGCTTCACAGCAGTAAGGTTTGCCATCCTTCATCACAGCTTGATCAATGGGAAAAACGCATAGGCAAGTACCACAGGCGCATTTGACTTGGTTTACAGTTGCTGCCATCGCTTTACTTTCTCCTTTTTGTTGTGAAATCATTAGTTGAGAGGCAAGAGTAGCGATACGCGAAGCGCGTGAAGCCAGATTGCTTATCGCTGCCTTGACTCAACAAGAATATAATATCAGTATTGACTGATATGTAAAGATAATAACGCTTTTCGAGATATTAATGATCGCTAAAACTAAAATCACCAAAACTCAAGCAGCCGATCTGAAAGTCAAACTGTTTCGAGGGTTTTCTGACCACTCACGTATGTCTATTCTCAATGCGTTGCGTTCTAGACCGCTAACTGTCAACGAAATTGTTGAGGCGACAGGACTTACCCAGTCTAATGTTTCTAACCATCTTGGGTGTTTGCGCTGTTGCGATTTGGTTGTTCGCCAACAGCAAGGGCGTTTTGTGTACTATCAACTCAGTGATGAACGAATAGCCAAGCTTCTCGACCTCGCAGATGAATTACTGGCTGATGTAGCTTTGGGTGTAAATAAATGCGATCATTACGATTAAGGGCCTGACTGTTCTTAGGAATACTCACTGTTCACGTATCTAGATTTAGTTTTGCTCCCGCATTCCACAACCGTTGGAGAGGGTGATTTCTTCCCATCGAAATAACTGAAAGTTAGATGAGCGCTTCATTTTTCAAACGACAAAACGGGACAAACCTTCACCGGTTACTGGATTAGCCCCGTGGCTTTTGGGTAAGGGTCGTCAAAAAGCGCGGTGAAGATTGCTACTATTTTCAACAACCAGTGAGAAAAACCGCGCACCCTGGACCACGGTTTGTCCCGTAATGTCTACGTTATGTGATACACAACGTCTACAATGCTTACAGAATACAGCTTTTTTTGTATCATTAGCTTCTACAAAGAAAACAACAATAACTAGGTTTTCTGCTTCAGAGTCTCAATCGGATAGTCAGCTAACATCTGCTTAAAGGGAACTGGCACACCAAGGGGTGTATACACATAAAGTTGACCATCATCACCTTTAGAACTCGCCATAACCAATCTTCCTTAAATTAAGGCTTTGACATCTAGGACACTTTAGCTCGGGAGTATTGCTTTCTTGGTTGGTATTAGAATGAATTGGTCGTAACATCTACTTGGATTCCTTCTGGAGCAAATATTTTTCGTAAGCTGCTCTCATGTCATTCTCAGTCAGATGAACATAAGTATTAATTGTTGTTTGGATATTGCTATGACCTAATCGCTTTTGCACATATGCCATATCCATTCCTGCTCTTATTAGTTCAGACGCATGAGTATGACGAAATAGGTGAGAATTAACATCTATGCCCATCTTCTTTTTTAGCCGCTTAAATAAACCAGTTACAGTCGAATAGTTCATCGGTGTTCCTGGTTCACCTTTCCAGATATTGACAAATACATAATCCGAATCTACATCTGGGTATTCATCAATTATGTAGCGGCTATAAAGCTTCATTAAATCGCTAGTGACTTGTACAATTCTTTCACTTTTTGACTTACCTCTGGCACGGTTAAAGTTATCTTCTCTAGGTACAATGTGAATTTCATTTTTAAGAGCTACTGAATCAATATCTTCATGACGAAGCCCCAAGGCCTCTCCGATTCTCATTCCTGTTTCATAAAGAAGCAGAATTAAAAACTTATCTCTTAGTGTTTGGCATCCATCAATTAGTTGTTTAACTTGCTCTTGCGTCAGAGTACCTGGGAATGTTTTAGGCTCTTTTAGTTTCAGCAGTCGTGTCTTCACTGCTTTATTTTTAGTCATTTCATAAAGCAGTGGTTTGTACTTACGATTGGGCGAATTAATGTAACGATAAGCCTCTATTGCCTTAACTGTGCCACTACGAGTATGAAACTCATAAAAACTGAATATAACTGACACAATGGTGTTGATAGTTCTTTCAGTTCTTTTTGCTTCTTGTTGCTCGATAGAAATAACTTTCGGGTCAGGACTGCGTAGCCAAAGAATAAAGTCTGCTAGGTGGAGTTCACCTACCTCTTTCCAATCAAGTTGCCGAAACTGTAGAAACTCCCAGAATAGCTTCAGATGGTAGGCGTAGTTTTCAATGGTATTCGGAGACTTCTCAAGACTTTCTAGGTAGCGCAGGTATTCATTAACTGGATTAACAGGTAAATAGTCATCACCTATCAAAATCCAAGTTGTCCACCCCGTGCTTGGCAGTTTTACCCTCTGTACCTTCATAAGCTTTGTTAGCTTTGTGTAAAACTGCTGCTTATTATATTACACGAAGAAAATAAGTCAGTCAAGAGTTTTTTTTGTTGTTGTTGTGTAAGAAGATTTTTCTATCTCACATAAGTCTAGACTTTCCCAAACCCAAGCCTGTTCAGTCCAGAATGCATTTCGTGTACACAAAAGTTTTATAAAACACTTGAACAATTATTCAATTGTTGTATTAAAATACTCGCAGTTAACTTTTTAGCCTTATTCTTCAGCTGCCATGACTCAAGCTCCCTCTCTCAAAACCCTTTCAAAACAGGTTGGTGGCATGGATTGCGATAACTGTGCCAAGACGATTGAAGCTAGCTTGCAGCAGTTACGTGGTGTGAAAGAAGCCTCGGTTAGCTTTGCAAGTGGAAAAGTGAGGGTATCTTATGACCCGGAGTTGGTAAGTGAACCAGAAATTATAAATTGCATCACTGCATTGGGCTATACCGTTGATGTAGCGAGCGTGAAAACACTACAAGTAAAAATTACTGGGATGGACTGTGGTAGCTGTGCTAAAACAATACAGGTTGGAGTACAACAGTTGGCAGGTGTGAGTGAAGCATCAGTCAGCTTTGCAAGTGAAAGATTACAAGTATCCTACGATCCAAAGCTTTTGAGTGAAACCGCAATTTATGACCGGATTAAAACTTTAGGTTATACAGTTGAGGAGAGCGGTGAGGCAAGCTCCCACCATCACACTGACTCTTGCTGTCATGACCACGAGTATCACCATCACGACCATGACCATAACCATGAACACCAACACCCTCATCCGATAGATAAGCCAAAACAAAAGCCCGATCCGACAAACTGGAGATTCTGGATTGCTAACCGCAGAGGGCAGGGTGTTATACTTGCGGGAATAGGCTTAGTTCTGGGTTTGCTTTCTCAAAATTTAGCTTTATCCATTTGGATAGCACGAGCTTTTTATGGCATTGGTATAGTAGTTGCTGGGTATCCAATTGCACGGGCTGGTTTGTTTGAGTTGCGCTTACGTCGCGCTGACATGAATCTGCTACTGACCATTTCAGTAATCGGGGCGGTGATTTTAGGAGACTGGTTTGAAGCGGCGCTGGTTGTCTTTTTGTTTTCCTTGGGTACAACGCTGCAAGTTTTTACCTTTGGTCGTACCCGCAATGCGATTCGCGCCCTAATGGATTTAACGCCACCTACTGCTACTGTCAAGCGCAATGGTCAGGAGGTGACAGTTACGGTAGAGAGTGTGCGAACAGGCGAAATTTTAACGATTCGACCAGGACAGCGTGTGGCTTTGGATGGCATAGTTGTTTATGGCACAAGCGCTGTAGACCAATCTCCAATTACAGGAGAGTCAATCCCAGATGATATTGCCTCTGGTGATACCGTTTATGCCGGGACATTAAATCAAACAGGTTTTTTGGAAGTCAAAGTTACCCACACAGCTAACGACACAACTGTTGCCAAAATTATTCATCTGGTAGAACAAGCTCAAGAAAGCCGCGCTCCCTCTGCTGCGTGGGTGGATAGGTTTGCACAGATCTACACCCCCATTGTCATTCTTAGCGCGATCGCGATCGCCCTAATTCCGCCTTTAGCATTTGCTCAGCCTTTTGAAGTTTGGCTTTACCGGGCGCTGGTGATGTTATTAATTTCCTGTCCCTGTGCTTTGGTGATTTCTACTCCTGTTTCGATTGTTAGTGCAATTGGTGCAGCAACTCGTCAGGGCGTTTTATTCAAAGGGGGTAATGCATTAGAGGCAGCCGGACGACTTACCATACTTGCCTTTGATAAGACTGGCACTATTACGCAAGGGCTACCTGTTGTGCAGAAGGTTTATGACTTTGGTAAGGTAAATGCAAACATGGTTTTACTGATAGCAGCTTCACTTGAGCAAAGGTCAGAACATCCGCTTGCTAAGGCAATCGTGACGAAAGCGAGTGAGCTGAAGATGGAGTTAGAAACACCTCTTAACTTCACAGCCTTACCTGGTAAAGGAATTAGGGCAAGCTTTGGTGAACAGTTGTACTTTGTTGGCAATCGACGCTTGTTTACAGACGAGGGTATTCGTTTGTCTGTGAAAGCTGAATCTCTGTTAGCTGAAATTGAACAGCAAGGGAGAACTCCAGTATTGGTAGGGACAACCCAAGGGCTGTTGGGAGCGATCGCGCTAGCAGATGGGCTACGATTGGAAGCAAAAGAGGCTGTGCGACAGTTGAAGCGGGTTGGATTAAAACAGTTAGTGATGCTGACAGGCGATCGCACTGCTGTTGCCAAGCAGATTGCCAGGCAAGTTGGAATCGCAGAGTATCAAGCAGAGCTGCTACCGTCAGATAAGCTGCAAGCAATTCAACAGCTGCGTCAAGTAGGAGTGGTAGGTATGGTTGGGGATGGTATTAACGATGCACCAGCGCTTGCTGCGGCGGATATCAGTTTTGCTGTGGGTGGAATTGATATTGCTCTAGAGACAGCAGATGTTGTACTGGTTGGTAGCGACTTGAGACGGCTTGCTTATGCAGTAGATTTAAGCCGCCGCACCGTATCTATAATTCGACAGAATGTCGTCTTTTCTTTGGTCACAAAGGCTTTATTTTTGCTATTGGGGACGTTTGGAATTGTTGGGTTAGCGATCGCTGTTTTGGCAGATACAGGAACTTCCCTATTAGTAACTGCGAATGGAATGCGGCTGTTTAGAACCAAGGCTGTTGGAGATTAAGCGAAATTTGCGAGTGTGACAAAGGTAAGGTGATCGCCCCCTTTCAAAATTTGGAAGTGGCGGGTGTAGCATCATGGCTGATGAGCTAATAGTTTCAACCAAAAATCTGAAACTCTGATACCACGTTTGTAAGAGGATGTTTGAAAAGTCGGAAAGGGTGTAAAAAAGCTCTCTCAGTATAAGCTGTGAATAGATAATAAACAGCACCGAGAGAGTGACACTCGTGGCGCATACCCCAGCAACCTGACACGCGCCCAATATGAATTTCTAAGCGACCATTATCCAGAACCAAAACCAGGTGGCCGCAAGCGTGAAGTCGATATGTGGGAAGTTCTGAACGCGATTTTCTATATTTTGGTGGAAGGAGTGAGATGGAGGGCATTGCCTGGAGATTTCCCACCTTGGCAGACAGTGTACACATATTTCCGAAACTGGCGTAAAGATGGGACATGGTTGCACATCCATGATTGTCTGCGAGAGTGGACAAGGATTGAACAGGAGCGGCATCGGTGTCCATCAGAAGCGATTATCGACAGTCAAAGCGTCACTCATTGCTGCAATGGTGAGTATTGCGGTGGGCTATGATGCGGGTAAGAAAATCATGGGACGCAAGCGATTTATGACAGTTGATACCTTGGGGTTAGTCTTGCGAGTCTTGGTGACAGCAGCCAATGTCGGTGAGCGAGAAGGGGGAAAACAAGTTCTCAAACGAGTCAAACAATCTCCACGCCAGATATCTCGTCTGACAACTATCTGGGTAGATGGTGGTTTTGACGGTGAGCCGTTTATGCAGTGGGTCATGGATTTTTGTCGTTGGATTATCCAGGTAGTTCTTCGACCAGAGCACTCCCTTGGGCTTTACCTTGCTCAAAAAACGTTGGGTGGTGGAACGCACTTACGGTTGGTTGATGGGGTCTCGGCGATTAGTCAGAGATTATGAGTTATTGCCCGAAACCTCTGAAACTTTTATCTACCTTGCCATGATCCGTATTATGGTGAGGCGACTTGCTTAAATTTTGACTCCCTAAAACTTTTCAAACACCCTCTTAGGAGGTTTGCGTGAAGTTGAGAAAGATTTTAATTGCTGGTGCAGGAATTGGAGGGCTGACTCTGGGAATTACCCTGCAACGACTTGGATTTGAAGTAGAGATTTATGAAAAAGCATCCTGTTTATTGCCAATTGGTTGGGGTTTAGCGATCGCACCTAATGCACTCCTCGCCCTCCGGCAGATCGACCTTGACAAGTCTGTACTCCAGGCTGGTCACAAAGTTCGGAGAGTGCAAATGAAAACCTGGCAAGGTAAGATGCTTAAAGAAGTCCCATTGGATGCATTAGAAGCAAGAGTGGGCGGTTGCGTCGTCACCATAAACCGAGGTTGCTTACACCAGATTTTACTTGCAGCATTTGGCGAATCTGGATTACATCTTGGGAATGGGGCGACGGGTTATAAAGAAGAGAATACACAAGTTGTACTTACCTTAGAAAATGGTCGTGAGGTGGAAGGAGATTTACTTATCGGTGCCGATGGCGTTGGTTCGGCAGTGCGACGAAAGTTATTTCCTCACGCCCGAATGCAGTATCGCTACACTGCTTGGCGTGGACTTTGCACACAAGATAACCTACTGACTGATGGAACTTATCTTTCAGTGTTAGGTTGCGGAATTCGTTTCGGTTGTACTCCTGTTGGAGATAGAACTATTAGCTGGTATGCGAGCTATCCTACGTTACCAGGTCAAGCGATCGCAGATTCACTACAAGCTGCACTCCTGGGACGCTATCAAGATTGGTGTTCACCAGTTTCCGAAATTATTGCCAGTACACCAGACTCATCGATTTTACAAACCGATATTTATGATGCCGAACCTCTGTTGTCATGGAGTAGCCAACGTGTCACTCTCCTTGGAGATGCTGCTCACCCGATGACACCCGATATGAATCAGGGTGCAGGTCAAACCATTGAGGATGCTATTATTTTGGCATCTGCACTCCAAAAAAGTTTTACTTTGCAATCCGGATTACATCTTTACGAGTCTTATCGAATTAAGCGGACTTCTAAAATTGTGAAACAATCTCGTCAGTCTGGGCAAATGGAACATGCCCAAAATCCTCGGTAGGAGCTGCTTTAATCAAAGCCAGAGAGTTAGAAGAAGACGCATACGCAGCCATTGAAACAGTGCTATCCTTGTTCAGCGGCTGCTTACAGCCAGCGACGCACAGAAGCCTTATAGGGCAAGTAGTCCGACGGGAAGCAGGTCTCCAGGTATTGCTCCTCTCGCGGGATGACCACGAACGACATCAGCGCCACCGCTGGCATGAGGGTGACGAGTAGCCAGAGACTGTTGACCCAGCCAGCGACTCCGAGCTGGAGCAACGAGAAAGACAGATAGATGGGATTGCGGCTGCAACGATAGGGCCCCGTGCGCACGATCGTGGTGGTGGGGCGATTGCCCGACACGGGCGTGCTAGCGATCCAAAACGTGCGAACAGCGTAGAGGAACAGAGCGACGGCGACAAGCACTAAAGTGCCCCCAAGTGGCACGCTCACGGCACGAGGCACGAGCCGAACTGGCCATGCGAAATGCAGCAACAGACCTAGGGCGATCGCGCCCAGGTATACCAAAGGAGGCCGCACGATCCCGGGGTTCGCGGCTTCCGGCACGATGACCCCTTGATTGAGTATCTCAAGCAAATCCTCTGGAATAGACGTCTGCTTTGAATCATCAACGTTTACTCTACCAGGTCGCAGTTCGCGCATTCGTCCAAACAACCAAGTCAGGGGTACAGCAAGTACAGTTGGCACAATTTGTCCAGCTATTTCTTTGATATCTCTCTGTAACCACGCCAGTTTCAACATTTCCCAATGAGCGAGTGCATGAGGTAAAGGATAAGCTTGACCGAGAATGTGTGCCCTTTGCAACGCCGTCCACGCAGTTTCGTAATCTTTAGCTGCAATGGCTGTTTTGGCTTTGCGTAATTCTGTTTCAAAATGTTCGCGGACTATTGCTTTCATTTGCTTCTCCTATCAATGCTAGAAATTAATCGGGTTGTTAAGTATCCCTGGTCATGATCCTTGACGTTCTAATTACAATGTTGCCTTCTCGTTGAATTCAGACATTAGCCGAAAGGATAGTTGAGAGGATAGTTTTTGATTGCCAAGAGGAATGTTATTTTCACAAAAGGAGGCCGTGCTTACTTCAATATTCCTAGTTCTCTTGCTTGATGTACTGCTTGAGTGCGATTGCTCACATTTAACTTGCTGTAAATTTTGCGGGCGTGCCATTTAACGGTGGCGAGGCTGACAAAGAGTTTTTCGGCTATTGCGCGATCGCAAAGTCCTGTTGCTAGGTAGCGCAAAACCTCCAGTTCGCGATCGCTTAATGGCTCAATCAAAAGTTCAACTGTAGCGGATGTTTCCTTCTCAACCGCACCAAAAGCTGTCAACAAACGGCTAATGTATTTAGGATTAATCCCCCTTGAGGCAGCATGGCGGAGTAACTCCATCATTGGCTTGCCTTCATCCGCAAATATACGTATATAGTTTCCGTGTTGCGGAAGATTAAGTGCTACTTCCAAGGCATTCAATGCTCGTTCGATATCTCCGTAGGCTTGCCATCCCAAAGCTTGTAATATCAAAACTTCCATGACTCGTGCTTTGCGTCCACCTGCTTTGGCAAAATCATACAGTCGCTCAAGCAATCGCATCGCATTATCCAAGTATGGCTCAGATATTTTTGCTGACTTGCCACGAGCAAGCAGTACCCTTGCTAAGGTTAGGTAATCGAGTTCGGAACCACATAGCAGTTGGTTGGTATAACTATAGCGAAGTTCGTCATCCACACTCAGTCCGCTGTCTTCTGCCCAGGCGATCGCTAACTCCAAATTCCCCTGCGCCAGATGCAATCTCGCTTTACAAGCTCCAACTGAGAGAATCGTTGGCCACAGCCAAGGTTGACACTGCTCGGCTGCCCAAATTGCCTGCCATGCGACTTGAGTGTCTCCTTGTGCCATAAGCACTCGTGCTAGGGTTATATAACCCATCATCACCCCTGGCTGTTGGGCTTGAATACCTCGCTCAATGCTTGCGCTTAGGTGTTGTGCGGCTGACTCCAGTTGGTTGCACTCTCGCAGCAGTTCGCCCATCGCCACCTTTACCAAAACGCCCGCGTAGGTTGATAACCAATCCCGTTGGGTTGCCAGGTTTATTCCTTGCTGACAAAGTGCGATCGCCTTATCCATCTGACCGCGCAATGCCAAAAATTGTGCTTGTAAATATAATGGAGCAATTGCTGGGTCTGCAATGCCTGCTTTTTGACCAATTTTGGTAACATCGCCAAGCACCCTTTGAGCCTCTACAAAATTGTCCGCAACAAAGTAGGTGACACCCAAATTCAACAAAATCACTGCCCGGAACCAAGAATCATCTTTGGGTAACTGCCGCAAGCCCTGCTCAATTAGAGTACTTGCTTTGGATACCTCTCCTTGCCCTCGCGCCTGCACGCCCTTAAAGGCAGTTACAAGCCCGGAAAGTATCTCCGAGTCACCCTGCTGTTTGAGCAGAGGTTCAATATTTTGCAAGGCAGCTACTGCGGCTGCAAGTTGACCGAGTGAATAGAGTGCCCAAGCCAAGGAGAGTAACAACCACGGGCGAGTCGAGACCATCCCTTGCGGTAGTGCTTCTAGCCACGCTAGTAGTCGAGCAGCCTCAAACCGTGGATTGGTCGTAGTCTGCACTTCTCGCTCTATCAAGTTCGCAGCAGTGTGGAACTCTTGACCTGCAATTGCATGTTGAACGGCTTGGGTCACAAATCCTTGATTTTCGTACCACCGAGCAGCACGACGATGATACTCTGGCACTTGCTCCGGCTCAATCCGATGCAAAAAATGGTACAGTAGCTCCCGAAATAGATGGTGATATCGATACCACTGGCGTTCGTAGTCAAGGGGTATGACAAATAAATTGCGATGTTCGAGGTATTCTAAAATACCCTTGACCTCAAGCGCACTATCGTTTCCTATGACTGCTTGAGTTAGCGTATCGCACATTTGCTCTAGAATAGAAGTCCGTAATAAGAACAGTTGGAGGGATTTGGGTTGGCACTCTAACACTTCCTCGACTAAATAATCGAGGATGTAACGCTGATTTCCTTTAAAGGATTCAATAAATTTGGATATGTCCTTTGTATCCTGCATTGATAGCGCAGCTAACTGCAACCCCGCAATCCATCCTTCCGTCCGAGCCTGGATTGCTTCAATCTGCTCCTTTGACAGAGATAATTTCATTCCGTGATTGAGAAATGAAGCAGCTTCAGTCACACTAAAGCGCAAATCTGCCCCGAGTATTTCTGTTAATTGATTACGCACACGCATTCGAGCCAATGGCAAGGGTGGATCGCTACGACTGGCGATCGCAAGATGTAATTGGGATGGCAAATGCTCCAGCAAAAAGGTAAGCGCCTGATGAATTGGACGAGCAGTAATCAGGTGATAATCATCCAAAACTAGGGTAAAATCATTTTGAAGATTGGCAATTTCATTAATCAAAGGAATTAAGAAAGACTCGAACGAAGTAGGCTCCATTGAGTGAAGCATTGCCAAAGTTAATTTTCCGATTTCGCTCTCAAACTTTTGCACAGCAGCAACAAAGTAAGTCCAGAATCGGATTGGGTCGTTATCACCTTCATCCAGAGATAACCAACTAACAGGCATTCTAGCTTGAAGCAACCACTCGCTTAATAATGTTGTCTTGCCAAAGCCAGCAGGAGCCGAAATTAGGATTAATTTGCATCCCATACCCTGATTCAACTGTTCAATCAAGCGATCGCGCTTTACTAGGGATGAACAAATTGACGGAATATGGAACTTTGTCGATAAAAGGGGACTATTCATAGCTAATACCCCTAAACCCTAATTCTCTAATATTTTAACAGGGTTGCTAAAACCTTAACTTTTTATCTGTGGTATTACATTTTCGCTGACAAAATTATGATTTGTAGTGGTTTAATAATGTGGCAACTAATTCTGAGCTAACTTCAATAGTGATAAATTACCTCTCAAAGACTGCCCTTACAGCCTTACCATCTTGCACAACTACTGTATTTCGCTTAGGCAGCAAAAATTTACCAAACTTAGCATATAAAGCAGGTAAAACCACTAACGTTAACGCTGTTGAAGTAAACAAACCACCTAATACTACTATCGAAAGTGGTTGGAGAATTTCTTTTCCTGGCCCGCTCTCAATTACTAAAGGCGCTAATCCTAAAGCCGAAGTAAAAGCTGTCATCAAAATAGCGTTTAGCCGTTCCATTGAACCTTTGATTAACAGTTCCTTAAGTGGCATTCCTTCCGCAAATTTAGTGTTGTAATTATCTACCAGTAATAAACCGTTACGGGTAGCAACTCCAAATAAAGTAACAAAACCAACCAAAGATGCGATAGAAATAATTCCTCCAGTCAAAGCCACTGAAAATACTCCCCCTACCAATGCCAACGGCAAGTTAATCATAATCATGGCAGTAGAAGGGATAGATTTAACTGAGAGGTACATGATGACTGTAATCGCAACAAAGGCTATAGCACTGAAAATTAAGATATTTTGAGTGGCTCTTTCTTCTGCCTCAAATTGCCCTGCATACTGAATGTAGTAACCCGGAGGTATCTGCACTTGTTGCTGAACTTTGTCACGAATTTCATTAACGATAGAGCGCAAATCTCTACCATTGGCATTAGCAGAAACAACTATTAAACGAGAGACATTTTCTCTGTTGATAGTGTTTGGACCAGTGCCATTTTCAATTGTAGCAACTTGTGCTAAGGGAATCTTTTGACCGTCAGGAGTATCAACTAACAGATTGCGAATTGTATCCAAGTTTTGACGTGCATTTGGCTTTAACCACACAAGTAAATCGAAAGTTTGTTGTTTCTCCAAAACTTGAGACACGACTCTACCATTAAGGGCAGTTTCGATAATTTCAGAAAGTTTTCCTACTGTCAATCCATATCTCGAAGCAGCCAGACGGTTAAACTTAATTTGTATTTGTTCAATCGGTATTTGGGGTTCTAGTTGCAAGTCTACAATCCCATTAACGGTTTTCATGACATTATCAACTTGCTGCCCAATAGTGCGAAGTTGTTCTAAGTCGGAACCAAAAATTTTGACTGCGATCGCACTTCTCACCCCAGACAACACCTCATCCATGCGGTGAGAGATGAAACCACCAATATTTGGTGCTACCCCCGGTAATTTCGCAAATTCTTCCCGTAACTTCTCAATCGTCCCCTCCCTATCTTTCATCCCTGCATCACTTAACTCGATATCCAAGTGTCCCAAATTCACCCCTGCTGCATCCCCATCACCAGGCGCACGTCCAGAACGTAACTGTACGTAGGGAAATCTAGAGTCTCCCTTGAGAGCGTGTTGAAGTGCTTCACCAGCTGCATTGGTGGTTTCTAGAGACACACCAGGATAAAGAGTCAGGGTATTCACCAAAGTTTGTTCCTGAAACTCTGGTAAAAACACTCTTCCAAATGAGGGAATAATCAAAGTTGCTGCTACTAAACTCGCAATAGCTAAGGCTAAAATAATTCCAGAACGTCGTAGAGAAAAATTTATTAAAGGATAATAAAGCCGCTTAAAAAATCTTGCTACCCAAGGTTCAGTTTCTGGCAAGTGACCGTAAGGCAGTAAGATAGCACATAAAGCCGGAGTAACCGTTAATGCTGTGATACTAGAAGCAATAACAGCCGCCATATAACCTAATCCCATTGG
Source organism: Nostocaceae cyanobacterium (assembly GCA_051861145.1). Lineage (GTDB taxonomy): Bacteria > Cyanobacteriota > Cyanobacteriia > Cyanobacteriales > Nostocaceae > JBHYDF01. Next base: position 39,125 of record JBHYDF010000015.1, on the reverse strand, counting down.
AATAAAAATGCTACCTTCTACGCCAGTCAAAGCAAAAACTGGTGAGAAGACAACTATAGTAATAATGGTGGCTCCAAATACCGAATCACGTACTTCTTGACAACCATCAAATACCACTTCCAAAACAGGACGTGGATTGGGAGAATATTTATTTTCTCGCAGGTTACGGTAGACATTTTCAGCATCAACAATCGCATCATCAACAGCTGAACCAATTGCTACTGCTAACCCTCCCAAAGTCATAGTATTTAAACCTTGTCCTACCCAATTTAGTAGTAGTACTCCCACCAACAAAGACAAAGGAAGAGCTGTTAAACAAATAGCTAAATTGCGCCAATTCATTAAAAATGGAATTAAGATAATAGCAACAATAATGCTGCCTTCAATTAACGCTTCTCTAACATTTTCAATCGAAGAATCTATATAATTTTCCTGGCGAAAAGTAGGAGTAACTTTGATATCCTTGGGCAAGCCTGCTTTAATCTCTGACATCGCCGCCTCAATCGCACGGGTGACAGTGGGAGTATCGGCTTGTGGCTGTTTATTTATCATTACAATCACTGCCTTTTGACCGTTAAAGGTGCCATCACCTCGTTTGATAGCTGCACCGAATTGCACATCGGCAATATCCGATATTTTTACAGGTGTACCATTGCGAGCAGTAATTACAGATTGCTGTAGTTCTTCTATAGATTCAATTCGCCCTATACCCCGAATTAATTTTTCACGATCGGGAGTAATTAAATAACCACCTGGAGCATTAACATTAGCAGCAGAGGCGGCTTGCTCTACGTCTTCTAAGGTAACATTAAAAGCTCTGAGTTTTGCTGGATCAACTAATACTTGATATTGGCGACTATCACCCCCGTATGCTACTACCTGAGAAACACCACCGACAGCCAAAAGGCGGTTTGTTACTTGCCAATCAACAATGCGCCGCACTTCCATTAAAGAAGTCTTTTCTGATGTAAAGGCGTATTGCAGTACAGTACCAATGGGGGAACTAGTAGGGGAAATTTGGGGTGTTTCCACGCCTTCTGGAAGTTTACTTTGCGCTTGTTGCAATCGCTCTGTTACTAGCTGACGAGCAAGGGTAATCTCGCTTCCCCAGTTAAAAATGACTTTAACAACGGAGATTCCAGACGCACTGGAAGAACGTACTGCTGTGACTCCCGGAGTACCGTTAATTGCACTTTCAATTGGTAAAGTTACTAGAGATTCGATTTCCTCCGGTGCTAGTCCTGGTGCTTCCGTTTGAATTTCCACTTGTGGTGGGGCAAAACTGGGGAAGACATCCAAGGGCATTTGGATAATTGTACGAAATATCCAAACTGTGACGATAATTGTACCCAGAATGACTAACCAACGGCGAGCGATCGCCCATTTGATGATGGCACTCAGCATTATTTATTCTTGAGTATTATTACTTATAATAGTAACTTTTGAATCTCGATCGCCTACGCGATGATTATCATCCCATGTTGGTGTTTCCTGTGACTTGCCAGAACCATTGGCAGATTCTTCTGGTATGTATGCTAATTCTGTCGATGGTTGAAGTTGATATTTATTACGCCGACTAGACCACAAAGCACCAGCTATAAAAGCAACTGTAGCAGTTGCAACTCCTCCCCCTACTCCCAAAAGCCACAGTGGTACTGGCAAGTTAGGTGCTTTAGTCTCCGTCGCCGTAGCTTGTTCCCCTTGCGTATGTTCATCTTCTTGTGGCTTGCTACCCCCCCGTAAAGATTGAGCATAAAGTTGAGGCGCACGTTGAGTAACTATTAAGTCTCCCTCGAATAAACCACTTTTGACCTCAACCATATCACCGGATGTTTGACCCAAGGTAACTTCAACGCCTTGGTAGGCATTACCATTTTGCACGTAAACCTGTTTCTTGCCATTTACGTCAACCACAGCTGAGTTGGGAATAGCCAAGTTAGCTGCTGATGCTTGTTCTGTCAGGACTTCTAGTTCCGCAAACATCCCTGGTTTGAGAACTCCACCCAGGTTATTTATTTGGGCTTTCACAGGTACTACCCGCGTTTCGCCTTCTACTACTGACCCAATTACAGCAATTTGTCCAGTAAAAGTACGGTCAGGTAAAGAGGCAACTTTGACGCTGACTCGTTGACCTGTTCTGACCTTGCCTAAATCTTTTTCATAAATATTCGCTGTAGCAAAAACCCGACTGTCATTGACAATTGTCATTAATTTGCCACCTGCATCCTCGAATGTTTGACCAATGGTCACTTCTCTGTCAGCAACTTTACCAGAAATCGGAGATGTCACAGTCACCAGTCCTTTAGCATTGGCGCTGTTTCCCAATTGTTGCAGTCGAGTTTCATAAGTAGTATTGCTGAGATTAATGCGGCTTTTTGCAACAGTAACTGCGGTTTGAGCGCGTTTGAGTTGATTTTCAGCCTCGATCACATCCCGACGGCTATTAGCTTTTGCTAGTTCTGCTTTTGCTTGTGCTAATTGAGTTTGGGATTCAAGGGCATTACGACGTGGCAAAGCACCAGCATTAGCTAACTGGTTGTCTTTGTCGTACTTTTCTTGAGCAAATGATACTTGACTTTGTGTTTGAGCTATCTCAGCTGCGGCGATTTTTTGGTAGCGATCGTAGTTTTGCTGAGCCAGCCTCAAATCAGCTTGCGCCTGCTGTAAGTCAGCTTGACCTTCTGCAAGTTTTTGTTGAGATTCAACCCGTAAACTCACCAAGTCTGGGCTGGTAACAACAGCAACAGGTTGACCAAGATTTACTGATGCACCTGGTTCCACTAACAGTTCAACCACTTTCGCCCCGGCAATCGGGGTAGTCACTTCCACTTTTTGGCTGGGAAGAGTTTCAATTTGTCCAGTGGTTTTAATGCCAACAGCTAGCCCCTGACGTTTGACTGGCTCGACTCTAATCCCTAACCGTTTGGCTGTTTCTGCATCAACTTGAATTGAGCCAGTAGTTTGAGTAGCTTCGCCTCCTGCTTTAAATTCGTCTCCGTGTCCGCCGTGGGCTAGAACTACTGCGGGAGTTGCCAGTAATATCAAGCTTAGGAGTGTCCCAGAAACACTACTAATTGCTGTAGGTGGCTTGAAATAGGAGTTGGACATGGTGCTTCAAGTCCTTGAGTACCGGGGGAAGGGAATTGCGTATCGTGTTTATGTTATTAGTGCGCGTTAGATATACACACATTTTTTAGTCTTTCATATAGAAATGAAATTAGGATGAAATCTTTGTATTCCAATAGCTAGAAAAGAAACTATCGGTAAAAAATAAGGGAGCCAGCGCCGTGCGGGGATTCCCCCCGTTGAGGCGACTGGCGTGGTCTTTCAAAAACCTAAATCCTCTTTCACAAGACTGTTGATTTTTATAATTTGTAATATAGCAGCACAAGTTCTTAGGATTCTTCGCGATCGCTTTCTCTCTCATTGTGGTTCTGTAACTGTGATAGTGATTGCTGCCACATGGCTACTCTTACGTCACAGCAAAAAGAAGTTGATCAGATGAAGCAGTGGCGCAAAACCTGGTATAACCAATAGCATGTCAAAAATTGTTAGATTCTAGCTGCCTACTATTCCAAAACAAAGAGTAGCTCGAATCAGGCAAGATCAACCTCTGAGTCTAAGCCGACGTAATAACATGGCATTAATCGAAACAACAACGGTCGAAACGCTCATCAAGATAGCGCCTACTGCTGGAGATAATAGAATTCCAAAGGAATAAGCGACCCCTGCGGCTAAAGGAATAGTAATGATATTGTAACCCGTTGCCCAAAACAGATTTTGCAGCATTTTATTGTAGGTCGCTTTTGCCAACTTCAACGCATACGTGGCATCCAGCGGACTACTATTGATTAATACCAAATCTGCGGATTCGATGGCGACATTGGTTCCAGCCCCGATCGCGAGTCCTAAATCTGCCTCGGTTAGAGCAGGCGCATCATTAATCCCATCTCCCACAAACGCAGTTGGTTTTTCGGCTTTGAGTCTGCGGATAATTGAGGCTTTATCCTGCGGTAGCACACGGGCATAGTAGCGATCAATGTTCAAATCCTCAGCAACGGTCTTGGCAACCGCTTCTGCATCGCCCGTAATCATTACCACTTGCACCCCCATTTCCTGTAACCTTGCGACTGCCTCTGTTGCAGGTTCCCGCACTTGATCGGCTAACCCAAAAACAGCCAGCACTTGCTGATCATCCATAAGAACGATCACGCTTTCTCCGTGCGACTCACTTTGCTCTAATCCTGCTTGTAAGGCTGCTGGGAATGCCAGCTTTAACTCGCGTACCCATTCGGGTCTACCGACTCGATAACGTTGATTGTTCACTGTGCCTTCCACACCGCTACCGGGAATCGCTTGAAAATCCTCGCCTTTTGTAAATTGAATCTGGCGACGATCAGCTTCCTGCACGATCGCTTGAGCCAGAGGATGTTCAGAGAGCGATTCTAGCGTTGCCGCAATTCCTAACGCTTTGAGTTCATCAATTTTATCTGTGTAAATTCGTTGAACTCCAAATCGTCCTTCTGTTAATGTCCCAGTTTTATCGAACGCGATCGTTTGAATGTTTCTTGCTCGCTCAAAGGCTTCTCGACTGCGAACTAAAATTCCATGTTTTGCAGACATCGCCGTTGCATTGACAATCACGAGTGGAATCGCCAAGCCTAATGCGTGTGGACAAGCAATGACTAACACTGTGACAGCACGATTAATCGCAAAAGTATTGTCAGGACCGAATGCCAGCCAAACAATGAAGGTCAGTGTTGCAACTGCGATCGCAATCAGCGTCAACCAATACGCTAATTGATCCGCTAAGGCTTGATAGCGGCTTTTAGAGCTTTGCGCTTCCTCAACCAGGCGCATGATTTGGCTTAGGGTGGTTTGTTCACCTGTGCGAGTGACTTTCACGGTCAATGCGCCATCTCCATTTACGGCTCCGGCAACCACTTCATCATTGACATGCTTGGTGACTGGGCGGGATTCCCCAGTGAGAAAAGCTTCATTCACACTCGAAGCACCTTCTGTGACTTCGCCATCGATCGGAATTTGTTCACCGGGACGAACCAGAATTAGGTCATCGTGTTGTAGCGTATCGACCTGAACATCCTCAACTCGTCCATTTACCAAACGATGTGCCACGGTAGGCACGAGTTCTGCTAAATTCTCTAAGGCTCGACTTGCTCCCTGAACCGATGCCATCTCGATCCAGTGCCCTAGCAGCATGATGTCAACGAGTGTTACCAATTCCCAGTAAAACGGTTCGCCTCTCAGTCCAAACGAAACAGCGAGACTGTAAATAAAAGCAACAGTGATGGCGAGCGCAATCAGCGTCATCATGCCCATCTTGCTGTGTAATTCACGCCATGCCCCTCGCAAAAAAACCCAACCGCCATAAAAGTAGATGACTGTGCTCAGAATCGGGGCGACCCACTCTGAACCAGGAAACGGGATCGCGCGATACCCAAACCACATTTGAAACATGGGCGCGTAGTACAGCACAGGCAAACTTAGCACTAGGCAGATGAAGAATCGTCGTTTAAAGATTTCTGGACGATGACCTGCGTGCTTATCGTGGTGGGAATGTTGCTGTCGAGCTTCATGCAAATCCTGACGGACATCAGCAAGCTGTCTCTGATGTTCATCATGTCCAACGTATTCTTGCTGGGGTTGCTGATGCCCGTGATGCTCATGATGGCGTTGCATAAGTCTCTCTCTAAAAGTGCAACAGAAATGTAGATAGTTCAAGACTCTTAAAACAACGTACAAGAATCATCCATCTCAAGCTATAAACAATTAATTAAATGATAGAAGTAATATCAAGTTCGGATGAACACTTATAAAGATTTGTTGCTCCGATTCACCTATTAAGTTGAATAGTGTCAGATATGCATACAGAAATGAAATCAGCATGAAATCCTTGTGTTCCATTGGTAGTAAATACTCATTACTCCATTAGGTAGAGGTAACTGTACCTCCACATTTTTAAGGTGAGGCTAGAGGAAATTAGACCTCTGACTTCAGCAATTGGAGATGTAAAAATCATGGCAATACAACAACTTACCTTAAACCAAGTTAATCAACAGATGCAGGAATGCATTCAAAACTGCTTAGACTGCCACAGTATCTGCTTGAATACTGTGACATACTGCTTACAAAAAGGTGGCAATCACGCAGAACAATCTCATATTCGATTACTGCTCGACTGCGCTGAAATTTGTGAAACCAGCGCTAATTTTATGCTGCGGACTTCTGACCTTCACACCCGTACCTGCGGTGTTTGTGGGGAAGTTTGTGAGCGCTGTGCTCAGGAGTGCGATCGCATGGGCGATGATGCTCAAATGAAAGCTTGTGCTGATATGTGCCGTCGCTGTGCCCAATCTTGTCGGCAAATGTCAATGGCAACTGCATAAGTCACTCTCTTCGCTGGCTGCCGTAATCGGGTAGTCAATGAGTGCAAAACCACTATGCATACATAAACTGTGATTCCAAGTAATTGCTCCCGGTTTGAAGAATGGCAATACAACAACTCACCTTGAACCAAGTTAATCAAGGGATGCATGAATGTATTCAAAACTGTTTAGACTGCCATAGCATCTGCTTGAATACAGTGACATACTGTCTGCAAAAGGGTGGTATGCACGCAGAACATACTCATATCCAGCTTTTGCTTAACTGCGCTGAGATTTGTCAAACCAGTGCCAATTTCATGCTCCGTAGCTCCGAACTACACCCCCATACCTGCGATTTTTGTGCTCAAGTGTGTGAACGGTGTGAGGAAGACTGCGTTCGCGTAGCGGCTCCAAAGGAGCTTCGCATGGGCGATGATGCTCAGATGAAAGCTTGTGCTGATATGTGCCGTCGTTGTGCCCAATCTTGTCGGCAAATGTCTGCCATCGCAATAGAAACTCATGCGGAGGCACGTTTAAAAACAAACTTAAACCAAGACTTGTTAATGTAAGGAGAATTACAATGGCACACAAAATACCCCAATCCAGTGTAGATATTGCTGTTCATTGTGCCTATGAATGCGAACACTGTGCTGATGAATGCCTGGGTAGTATGCCTGAATGCGCTCGCCTGTGCATAGATTGTGCTCAAATATGCTGGACTTCTGCTGCATATATGAGCCGTAGTTCGCGTTTCATTCCCCAAATTGTTCGCTCTTGTATCGAAATTTGCGAAGCCTGCGCCAGTGAATGTGAGAAGTACCCAGATAATCCCCATTGTCAAAAGTGTGCACAAGCTTGTCGTCAAGCTGCTGAGGAATATCGCAAAATCGCTACTGTTGCAGGTGTAGCTTAATTAATTCACATTCAGGCAGGGTAATTGCGTACATTACCCGCCTAATACAGTGAAAGCAGTGGCTAAAGAGCCAATTTAACTATGGAAACTCTCACACTTAAACTTCCGGGCAAACGCATCTAATTTGCATAAACCCCAGGTGATGGAATTTAAGAGTTGTATTGTCACTACCGATTGCTTTGCGATCGCTATTTTTGCTTAGTAAAACTTTAGTCAAAACAAAATATTCATAAATAAAAGTTAATATAAATTTAAAAATCAAATGAACTTACGCAAGGATGGGAAAAGTTCCCACCTCTACTGTTTGTTGAGGTATGTCGGGGATATTTTGGGGATGCATCAACATGGTAGCAATTTATTCAATAAACAGGATTTAATTATCCCATTGTGGAAACAACTAAAATTTTCGCGCAATATTAAGTTGCCAGAAATGTTAAGCAATATTTCACCAACAGTATCATCGCTACTTACACCACTGACATCTACTAATGGGAAGTACCAATGCGATCACAGAGGGAGACGCTACGCGATCACACTTACCCCTAACAGCAAGCGTCATAGTCAAATGAAATTAAATTTTCCAGTATGCACTTCAGTTAGCAGTCATAATTACTAGAAAAAAACCGTAACAGTAAAAACCACCACTTTGACTAACGCCTGCCTGCTCAAATAGCAAGCAGGTAATTTTTTATGACCAACCCGGAATGGTTACAACCGAACAAACAAATCTATTCCAAACAACACGGTGTTATTCACATCGCTGCCATCATTGATAAAAACCTCTACTTCAAAAAAGGAAATATCAATCAAATAATTTTTGACTGGCAGCAAGAATTAAACAATGGTAACTTATTACCTATTGACAAAGCACCATCTAGTAAAAGTATCCTCTATCAAGAAATAGCAGCTATATTAGATGGAGCAGGAAAACTAAAAACTTGTGATATCATTCCCGCTGCTGTTGCTAAACTTTATCCAATACCAGATGATATCCACCCTACGGTTAAAAATGCCCTACTCAAATCAGGGATAACTCAGTTGTATTCTCATCAAATCGAGGCATGGCAAGCTTACAAACAAGGGCACGATATCATCCTCCAAACTCCTACAAGCAGTGGTAAAAGTATCTCTTTTCTAATTCCCATCATTCATGAGTGTCTGAAAGGTAAATCGGCTTTAGTGTTTTTCAACCTCAAAGCACTTGCATTCGACCAAGTAGAGAAAATAAACTCGTTTGTCAGTCACCTAGACAAAGAAATCCGCCCGCAAATCCTTAATATCAATGGAGATATTCCACGCCAAGAGCGCAAATTACTCTACAACAACAAACCATCAATCGTATGCGTAACACCCGATGTATGGAACCACGAATTAAACAGTTTTCAGTACAACTCAAACTGGGGATTTATTGAGACAATCAGAAAAATCTCAATTATTGTTTGCGACGAAACGCATTTCTATCAGGGCATATTTGGCGCTCATTTTGCACTAATTAATCGTCGCACTCAACTGATGATGGAATCTGCTGGTAACGATATTTCTACACTGAGGTACATATTAGCCTCTGCAACAATCAGTAACAGCAGCGAAATCGCCCAAAAGCTATCCAACCGAGTAGAAAAAGACAACCTCACTATCATTGATCAAAGTGGCGCAAAACGCTCAGAAATCACTTTCCTCAGCCTCAGACCGCAAAATAGTACTCTTTACCAAACTGCCCAGGTAGCAGCCTTGCTTGTGAGTAAGGGAATAGTTGGAATTTGCTTCTGCAATAGCCGAGAACTGGTCAAGACTTTAACCAATAGCATCCGTAAAGCCCTAGCCGAGATGCAACTACCCCACTTAGGAGAAACCATCTCTGCATTTTATGGAAGTATGAAGCCAAACCAGCGAAACAAAATTATTGCAGATATACAGTCGGGAAAGGTCAAATTCATCGTATCAACTTCTGCCTTAGAAGCTGGATTAGATATTGGCTGCATTGATGCAACTGTCATACACAGCTATCCAGGCTCGATTCTCGCCTTTCGCCAAAGGGCTGGACGCGCAGGTAGGAAGGAAGCAGGACTATTGGTATTTATCCCGTCAAAGCGGTCAATCATGGACTCTTACTACTCCAAGCATCCGGAACGCTTGTTATCTGACCCTCCAGAAGTTATCAACTTTAACCACAATTATGAAACCATCTTAGAACAGCATATTCTCGCCTGCTGCAAAGAAAGTAAGCCGACACTAGCCCAAATTACCCGTCATTTTGGTAGTCTTGGGGATGCGATCGCACGAGAACTAATCGCCGATAACCAACTTATATTTAGCTACAATCAAAGGCTTGCAGCTAACCGAAACCTCGGTTATGTCCACTCAAATATCAAAGTCAGAGGCAATACTGATAGAAATGTCAGTTACATCAATCAAAATAGTGGGGAAGAATTTGAAGAAAGCGCAGCTTCCTCAGCACTACGAGAGGTTTACCCTGGTGCTATATATCCAGCCCAAGATTTCGATGGCAACCCAGTATGGTATAGTTCTCAAGAGCTTAACCTTGCTGAGGGGAAAGCTGTTCTTAAGCCAATTGAAACAACCAACTCATTTACCCGCGCACAAGGAAATTTGGACTTTGAGGAAATCAAAATCACAGGCGAAGCTAAAATCATCAACTTTCCCCAAGGTGCAGCCAGATTTACACCTTTAAGCGCCAAAATTAAACAGGAAATTGGTGGTTACAACTTGTACAGTCGAGAAATAAAATGGACTTGCACCAACAACAAATGCCGTAATTTTCACTCAGATTTACCCAAACATCTGCAAACTTGTCCTGCGTGCAATACCCAACTTATTGAACGAGAAATTGTCGAGCTATTGTCGGAAAACAAATATAAGGAGCCACTTGCCCTTAACTACAATACATTTTGTATCAGGGTTGAAATTAATGCCGAAGCAAGAAAATACTTTGCGGCAATAGTCAAAAACCTCAGAAAAGATATACTTAACAAACAGAAGTATATTTCCAATGAAGAAAAACAACTTTTTGAGAGCAATGAAACAGACATTTGCGTTCATACTCTCGCACACCAACTCATCCTCAGTCTACCACTTGTCGAACATGGGGCAAACAGTCGAGATATCGATTTCATGTTAGTGGAGGTACCATCAAATCATAACATCATAGGCTATTTCTTCGATACATGTGAACACGGAACGGGAATGTGCGATACCCTTGTCAAATATTTAGAAACCGCTTTTATTAAAGCAAAGTTTCTAGTGGATAATTGCCCCTGTAAATATGGTTGCTCGTCTTGTACAACTATCCACCGTTGCCCTGATGATAACAAAGCATTGTTTAAATCAGTCGGGTTATCTCTACTAGAAGAAATAACCAACCTTACACAAACACGCACCATTAATCAATAATAGATATAATCCTACCCTAGTTGGGTAGGATTATTTTTAAGTAACAAAACCACGCACATCGCTTACGCACGAGCTTGATGAAAGTTTGTAGTCATATAGTGATGTACGTAGAGCTATTAGCTGATTCAAGTCAAAACCCCAAACGGTTTCAAATTCTCCATGCGCCAACATATCTCCTACTAGAAACAAACTTAAACATAGGAGATTTTGTTGAGCCTAGCAGCATTGATTTTATTATCAATCATGCTGTAAATCTAGGATATGAGGTCAAAATATCCCATCCAAAAGTTCAAGACAATGAGAAATATCCTCTTCCCCAAATCAGCGATGAGCTTGCTGATTTGATGATTAATTATCCATCGGATTTAAAGCTGCGAACTAATGGAATGGTTTTTGAACAAAGGGCATATCTAATGTCTAGAGTTTACCATGAGGTATGCCAAAACATTGAATCAAAAACTCTCCTGAAAGAAGCCGAGTATTGGCTGATAAATTATGCACGAGAGGTTATCGCCAAAGAGTGCAATTACTTACCAGACATTCTTACCAAACTCGACAATCCAGTTGTTAGGTCAATGACAATAGATACTCTTATGATTTGGCAACCTGACTGGAAAAGAGCTATTTCCAAATATACAGGTAGCAGATTTGAAGCTGGTAACAATGAGTTTGAAGTTATTGGCTACTACCACAATCAAGAAAAAAAGAGTAGGGAGGGAATAATGATATTGTGCTGGGTCACAAAAACTATGAATAATTATCCTGAATTTCCTACATTTACCTTGAATACAAACTGCACTCTTGGGACTTATCAAGTTGAAAACGCCCTGAACCAAAGGTTGGCTTAAAACATAATCACAAGCTGAAATATCAACCATGAACGACCAACAACTAAATTATTTAGTAACAGGCATTTGCACGTTTCATTGGAACGCAGATTTTAAAAAGTTCTGTGAAGTCTGCGACTTTGATCCAGATCACGCCTACTCTAAGGAGAAATGGCAACAGTGGCAACAATTTGTATCTGGCATCAAGGCATTTGACCAGAATACCCTTACCAAGCTAGTTGAAGCTGGTCATTCGTCAGCATCCTAAAAAATCAACTACTACCAGTAAGTCACTGGTAGTAATAAAAAACCACTACATAAACACAAAAGCTCAATCATATAACAATAAAGGAGAGATAATGGGAATTAGTCCAAGGATAGCACTAATTGCAGGAATTGCAGATTTACAAACCTCTGAAGGGATAATAACAGACTCGCACTGGGATAAAAGTAAGGAGCAAAACTGGTGGCTCGAAGAAGAAATTCCACTACCTGCGTTGTCAGAAGAACTTACTAATAATTATCTCACAATTGGAGAACTAACCAATAAAAATTCCCTGATGGCTCTTGATTTGATTTACCATAACACCGAATATGGTTGTCCAAATGTTATAGGCTATGAGATTGATGGAACGTATGCAAATACCTGGTTTTATGCATTAGCTAGTATTTACCCAGAATTCCAAGAAGCAGGATGGAAATACGTTCCATCAATACCTCTAGAGATGGATAGTTCCTTAGTTGCAACGCTTTTAAAATACAAAAATGCAGAAAGACCAATTACTGAAACAGCGAAAATTGAAACTAAGAGAAAACAACTGTTAATCGATAATGGATGTAATTACACGTTCTTTGAACTGACAATTAATACCTACATGGCAACTGCACATTATCTCTTAAATTGGATGGGATTAAAAGTAGAAGAAAGTGAACCCAAACTAATATTAAACTGGTATTGGGGCTAACTACGGAGTCTCCTTAATTTCCAAAGTTTAAGTTCTTGCTTTTGTTTTGCTATTCAGCATTGTTGTTAACTCTGGTAGGAATTTTTTAACCACTACAGGCACTAACGCAACCAGCGTGCATGGGTCATGTAACAAGAACCTTTATGAACTCATGCACGCCCAAATCCGTCATTTGGTATCTTCTCTGGACAATTTGCCGGAAGAATGGCAAATCGTCCCCACCTTTGGTAAACGCCCTTTGGGGAAAGAATGGGAGAAAAATACTTACTCTCCCAAAGAATTACAAGCTGAACTTGTGCGCCGCCGTCTGAAAGTATGGACTTTCAACAGATTTATCATCCCTACTGGTGTTGCTTTGGTATGTGGCCCCAATCATCCCCAAGGTTATTTAGTAGCTATCGACTGCGACGGGGAAACCTCCTGGCGACAAATCATACAAATTAACGAACATCCAAAACCAGAAGAACTTGACCAAATAACACCCGCCGAAGCACGCGATCGCGCACTCAAATATCTTCCGACTACAGTTGCATTTACCTCTGGAAGGAAGTATCGAAGCCAGCATTTGTACCTCATCCCAAGTTCAAAAGCTTGCTCGGTAAAATCTCGCAAAATCAAAACTGGGAAAGACGAACACCTAGAGTTTCGAGGCAAAAACCTGGCCTCAATCCTTCCCCCTTCCTTTCACCCAGAGAGCAGAAAGTACAGATGGCTTCCCGGTTGTAGTCCATCTGAGATAGAAGTACATCAATCTCCTGACTGGGTAATTGCTCAAATGCTTGCCAAACAGGAGAAAACAAGAAAGTTCAATCTACCCCAAGAAAAATATGACCCCAGATATGGGATAGACAGATACACTCACCTAATTCCTTCTATAGAGAACAATATCCAAACTGCACTTGTACTACTCGAAGTCATCCACCCTCGATTTGCAGATGATTACCATTCGTGGATTCAAATTGGAATGGCACTTCATAGTGTTAGTCCGATTCTTTTTGAAGCATGGGACACCTGGAGCCAACTTTCCCCTAAGTACAAACCAGGCGAATGCGCCTACAAGTGGCAGTCATTTCGCAAAACTGGCATAACTATCCGTACTTTGTTTAGGTTCGCCAATCTTTCTTAAATATGAGCAATCAAATAGCATCCAACGAGAATGTAACTAATCCAGAAGATAGTTACACTAATAAAGATTTTAATTCTGATATCCAGAATAACAGCGATTTAGAAGAAACGTCAGATGGATCTATAAATACTGAAACTATAAATCAAGATTTATCTAACAATATAAATTTAGATAATTCTAACACAAAGCCTACCCTAATTACCATTCAGCTAATACCAAACTCTGAAACAGCTATTGTTTCAATTGGAATCAAGGATGCACCTCCAATTATCAAGTCAATTCCTCTTACTGAGTTAACATCTCATCCTGTCATAAATAACTGGCTACAGGAATTAGACAAGTCTCTTCCAGAAATGTTAGCTATCTGCAAGCAAAGGGAAGAAAAGCAGATTATTATACATCACAACAAGCAGGAACAGCCTAAAACAGTACAAAAGCGCGACCTACCTGAAGGTAAAGACAAGACACCCACGCCTAACAACCAACTATCACTGTTTTAACAACCATGAAGTATATCGCCATTATCGAGGGACAACAAATTCCTCTTGATGAAACAATTGCTCAGGATGATAATACTCTTAAAACAGCTATCAGCGTCTACTTTCCAGAGTATGCTAATGCTGAAATTGAACGACAAACAACTGATGACACAGTTTCAATTAGGCTAGTCAAGAAAGCAGGTACAAAGGGTAATTTAATTCAAGAAATACCAATACAGCAGCTGCAAGAATGCCGTCAGGAGATAAATCCTGCACTAAAGTTAAGTTGGCAGCTAAAATTTCTTGATATCAAAAATCAAATCACTCTTGAAGATTTAATTACCCTACAACCAGAGATAGACAAGGCAATTAAGTCTGGCGAAAATTGGGAAACTTACACTGAAAAGGTAGCTCAAAGCCTCAAGCATCAGCCCGCTACCACAAGTAAATATCACGTATTGTAGTCATGTCCATAGCCGCTATCACTTATAGCGGCTTGATAATTATGCTTACAAACATACACTCTTTTAAAATACCAATCACCCCTCTAAAAGCAATTGTCTACCTCGAAAACCTTTCTCAACGAGTAAATATATTGAGTCTGTACCAGAAAATATTTCCTAAACAATGGTCAGAATCAACCATTCCTATTGACAGATATTCACATTCAGAAAGCGCTTATTTTGACCGAGAGATTGAGTTTCTCCAACTGGTTAACGAATATTTATTTCCAGTAGAATATATCGACGAAGTTGAATTTAATTCTCAACATGACGATATTCTGGTATATCCACAAAAAACTGAATGGTGGTATGAAGACTTTGAGGAATTAGGATACTCGGAAAAATTTCTCTTGTCGCTTATTGGACAAGGATACAATATCGGCGAATGGAAACTAAATTTTGGTTTTACTCCTGAGTATATTGCTCCCGCAGAAGAAATTTACTTTGAGAAGCTTGTTAAGCTATGCCATCGCTATAAAAGTCCTCTTCAGTATTTAGATATAGCCATACGAATTATCGATTACTCGACTGAGAATATCTGGTTAGATGTTACGTGTGAGACAAGCGACTGGTTGGAATGGACTTATGAAAATGTTATGTTTATCGCTCATAAGTGGCAAGAAGCCATCTTGATAATGGAAAAATCAAATGAGTTTAACCACCTAATAGAAACATCTCTGACTGCGCGTAAAACAGCAGTAAAAATTTGGAATCAAGCATCAAAATCATGAATACAGCTACAAATATACTGCCATTAATTGACTTAGAAAATATATCTCAACTCCTACTTGCCAATATTCCCCAAGACGAGTTACTCGCGCAGTTAATTATCCTGAAAGGACAATTTATTTTAGTCGAACGCGAGGCTAAAAATTCCCGTTACAAGTTCCTTTCCCCAGAAGCGGTAGAGAAAGCCTTTACAAGTAAAACTGCTACATCTGGGTGGCTTCCTAGCAACATAGTTTGGTGGGGGAGAACTCCAGCAGGGGAAGCCCTAATTCAGTTTTACCCTCCCCAAAAGTATCAAATCCAGCTTGTAGGGGAAGAAACAAGGACGATAACTATTCCCATGCCTGCATTACTATTTGCGGGATGTGGTAGTAAATATCACTTATGGGCAGTCAAAGGAAGAGTATTCAAACCAGACACCCAATTGTACAAACCACCCCTACCTAACGTTCGGGACGACTGTAGTATCTGCTTTGGAGAAAATTCTCCTAGTAAATGTAGTGCTGCTAACATAACCCTAATTTGGGAGATGTTCTGGAACTCGCCCTTCAACAGAGACTTGGCTCAAGGTAAGTCAAAAACTCATCCTGACAATATTTGTAATCAACTAGTCAACTTACACGAGTCAAAAGCCAAATCCTACCGTTCAAGTGACCTTGTTCCCGTTCATAGCTGGAAAGTTAAAACACCAGAGGACATTATTAACAACTTGTTTGCTTAGTCATGAATCCTTTTATCAGTTACCACCTCGCCACAAGTAACAACCTCCCTCTTTACAGCCAAAAACTCCAAGAATATTGGCTTGCAGGAAATGGGGTTTTTGTGCGATCGCACCGCTGCGAGTTGGAAGTGTGTCTGCAAACTGCCCAAACTCACGTTGCTGGACTTCAATCACTTGAACCGTACTTCTGCCTAACAGTCCCAAAAGTCCCCAGCCAAGTAATCACAGATGTAATCAATGCTGCCAGTATCAACACTCAGCAGGAGATTCTCTTTTACCTGGGAGTCGAAAACAACCAATGGTGGTGTCACACACCGCTACAGACAGCTTCGGAAGCACATGTTGTATCCCTAGAAAGTTCACTCAAAAAAAGCTATACAGACGCAGTAGTTGAAATTCACAGTCATGGAAACCTAAGCGCCTACCCATCAACTACAGATAATCAAGAGGAAAAAGGCAAATTTCGAGTGTTCGCTATCATCGGCACGCTTAACACTACTCCTACAGTTTATACCCGCATTGGTATATATAATCACTTTTTTCCAATTGATCCCAATTTGATATTTGAACTCCCACCACAGGTAAAATGCTTGAACTAACTGCTTACCAACAAGCTTTGTCCATATTACCCCGCAATCATAGCCGTATCAACTTCGTCTTAGTCGGAGCAGGAGGAACAGGAGGATATCTCGCAGAAAACCTATGCCGGATTATCCTGCAAATTCAGCAAACCGGAAAAGAAGTTAACTTTACCATCATCGATGGTGATACTGTAGAACCCAAAAATATCACCCGTCAAAATTATCAACAAGCTGAAATTGGATTGCCAAAAGCGGAAACATTAGCCTTCAGATGCAGCGCCAAGTATGGAATTAAGATTACAGCCATTTGTGACTGGTTTGAAGAGGGAATAGTTCGCGCCATTAGTTCGTGGAATAGCCTAACGATAGTAATTGGCTGTGTGGATAATAGCGCCGCCAGAAGCGAAATTCACTCAATTCTCAAACTAAACAGTGCAAAAGAGCCAGCATCGCTATTTTGGCTGGATTGTGGAAACAGCAACTACTCCGGACAAGTAGTAATTGGAACACATTCTAGTTTTGACATAGTACAGGCTTCCAACAATCCAGATGAACCTAAATTCTGGTTGCACCTTCCCTCGCCAGCACTTGTCCATCCAGAGTTGTTAATCCCTCAAGCAGAAGAACTTACGGACAATAATCTATCCTGCGCCGAAATCCAAACGAGAAACTATCAGTCATTATTTGTCAATCAAATGACAAGCACGATAGCCGCTCAGTATCTTCTAGAGTTATGCCTTACTGGAGGATTAAAAAAGTTCGCTAGTTATTTCGACCTTAAAACAATGTCAACACGCAGTTTGTACGCAAGTATTGACAATCTCAAAAAATACTATACGCCATAGACAAACCACCACAAATAACTTACGCATATCTGTCCTGACAAAGTGGATTCAGGACAGATTTTTTATGAATCGATTCAATCACAAATCACTTGAAATAGTGGAACAAAATCCAGAATGTTTACCTGAAAATTATTCTGATCTAACTATAAGAAGTCAATCTGAACTGGCTGGAAGTCAGTTTCACCTCATAATGCAACAAATTGGGCTAGGGTTGCCAGTTAAATCATTTCTAAAGGAATATCCCCAAATTGCTAACTGGGTGGATAAAGTCAAGCCATTCCTAAATATTTCTGGGAGCAAACAATGGAGCGCCCAACTTCAATACTTATACCGTCAAAATCTTCTTTACAGCGAGTACGACCTGATTGTATATGGCGAGAATCAAGTAGTTGGGTTTGACTGGACAATTCAAAAACCTCCAAAGTTTGAAGTTTTAGAAAATAAATGGCAAACCCAATTAAGGTTATTTATTTTACATGAACAAACTAGAATGCCATTAGAGCATATTAGTCTAGTTTACTTGTTTGTTAATACTGGCAGTATCTACCAATTTACCTACTCCAAGGATAAATATCTAGCTTTTAAAGAACGACTAGAACAAACACTTGCACCATTTATAACCGATGGTAAAAATTCTTCATCAAGTGATTCTAAGAGAAATTCATTCTCCGAAATAACTCCTCAATCAGCACATGATAAATGGCTAGCAAAAGAAATATCAACCGGGGAATATTTAGCAGCAATTCCTGAAGTTGAAATATGAATCCAGCAGAGTTAGAAATCACCAAAATCGAACTCACCCCCGACGGCGGTTGGACACTCAATATTCTTTCGCGTCGGGTAGCAACAATTACTGACCCCCTCGGTAATAGAAAAACCAGCTACTTTGGGTTCGATACCAAAGAACAAGCTGAAAAGTTTAGAAATTGGCTTGTACGAAAAAGCAAATGCACTAGTGCAATTGTTCGCACTGCCGAACGATTATCTACTAAATGGGAGGTTAAATGCTGGTGTGTGCCAACCTCCCTAATTCTTGAATGTGCCATCAAAGATTTAAAAAAGGAATCAAATCATGCAACTATCCCTGCTGAATCTGTCCTCTACCGAGGATAATTCACCTCTAGACATTTTTAATATTCCTAACCCAGAAAAAGCAGAAGCTCTCCGTAAGTTAGCTGCTTCAATGCAGCCAACTATTGACCAAAAGAAAAACCCAGCTATTGGAAATCAGCGAGCAACGAAGCGCCGCAAACGCATCGCTCAAGGAATAATTCAAGAAGGGATTGAACTTGAGATTATCCAATCTTGGTTATTTGCGATCGCACAAATGTGGGAAACAGGAAATATCCCAACAGTGTTACGCGGTTTCTCTCAAAAGTCACAGATTGAGGCGCTGTTTAGGATTTCTCAAAGAGGAAAAACCACTCAGGAAGTACAAGCAGTTCTTGACGATGAATATTATCAGGGTTGGGTAAAGGCTATTAATCGTGCAGACTTGCACACACCAGGCGAAATTGTATATGCGCTCAAAGAAATTCAACTCTTAGCGAAACCTGAAGAAATAGACACCACCAAACAACAACTCAACAAGCTTGAGTTAGAAATTATCGGGATGAAATATGGAGATTTCTTCCCTACTCCCAAAGAAGTTTGTCAGCGACTAGTTCAGTTAGCAAGTATTGAACCAAATTGGCGAATTTTAGAACCTAGTGCTGGTAGCGGAAATATTGCTGAATTGATTAACCAAAATTACCCAGATGTTCAGCTAGAGGTAGTTGAAATTAATCCGACATTACGACAAATTCTCGAACTCAAAAGATTTTATATCGTAGGGAGAAACTTTCTAGAGTTTAACCCTCATCATTTATATAATGCCTGCGTTATGAATCCTCCATTTTGCGAACTTGTCAAACATATCTACCACGCTTGGGAACTACTATTACCAGGTGGAGTACTTGTTTCAGTTGTACCTGAATCAGTTTTATTCAACCGCAAATACCAAAGTTTTAAGGAATGGTTAGAAGAAAACAATAGCTACATTGAAATGGTAGATAAAAATGCTTTCCTTCATTCCAATAATCCTACAGGCGTAGCTACCCGAATCATTAAAATCATCAAATCATAGTTTACTACAAACGCTTAGCGCACTGCCAAATCTTAAAAGTCGTCTTCTACTAGGCGACTTGAGTTTTTTTACCACTGCTTTTCGCTTAACGCATTAAATATTGATTTCAATTAAATAAAATTATGGCAAGAAATCAAACAAAGCCTGCTACTTCTGCAACTGAGGAAACCACAGCACAACAAACTGAAACGATCCAAGCCACTTCCTCCAACAAAGAGAACCTCAGTATCACAGTGGCTCAAGAAACCGTTCAGAATGGTACTGATATGCAAAAGCGTAAATCAGCTATTTCTAAGTTTGCAAATCCAGAGTATAACGCACCGATCAGCAATATCTGCATTTGCCAAGTGATAAACCACATGGAGGCAGAAAAAGTCGGGTTATTTATCAAAGACAAGTATTTAGCAGGAATTAACTGGCAAGGACAAGAACCCACTCACAAGCACACCTTCTCCAGTGGCACACCAGAAATGGGAGTATTGCTGCAATCTCCGAGGATGCACATTCTTGATGTCTCTCCTAGATATATCGAACAGCGTAATGACGGCAAAATTGTGGGAGTGTACGAATCACCTGATGGATACGAAATGTACCAAGCACTTGGTAAAGACACAGTAGTGTTAAGACGTTTCTATTTGATTCATCTGGTAAATGAAAAGAACGAGAAACTACACTCAACACCAATTGTCCTGTCAATTAAAGGTGTCGCCTCATCAAGGTTTGGGGAGGCTTACAAGCAGTTCCAACGCGAACTTGAAGTTGCATTTGCCCGGTTTACCGATACAACTGTAGCCGAGAAGCGTCCAGAATTCCATCGTCTGGGAGTATTCCAACCCACGTTTGCCCCATCCCACGAACCAAAAGAAGCAGTCAACCAAAGGGACAAATCTTGGGTTGCAGTTGTTACTTCTTATAAATCACCAAACCCAGATGGGAGTGACTTTCTTGAGTTCTTCTCAGAAGGCAAAGAAGTCGAATTCCAAACAACCATGCAGGCAAATCCCGAATTCTCTCACCGCATCGGCAAAACCTCGACAGTAGTTGCCGAACATAATCGCCTGGTAGGTGCAGCAGATATGCCAGTAGCAGCACTTCCCGCAAGTACAGCTTATAGCGCCAACATTGAGGAACTGCCCTACTAACAAACCCTACTAACAGCACGTAAAAAGGGTGCTACAAATAGCACCCGTAAAGAAATCATCTACTAAAAGCAAAGTAAAAAATGAAACTTACCATTGAACAATCTAAACTTGCAGAAATTCTAGAAACCGCCTATCTTGCAGTTAGTCCCAAACCCACTGACCCAATTTTAGGAAATATCTTACTTGTTGCAGACGAAAACGGGGCAGTATCAGCAGTCGGCACAAACCTAAACCTAACTATTCATACTACAACCATAGGTAATGTAGAAATTGCAGGAAGTGCTGCTCTACCTGCCAAATTGCTAACGGACACTATTGGTAATGTCAAAGGAGAAATTAGTCTTCTTGTTGAAAACCAAGCCTGCATCATTACTCACAACAGTGGTAAATGCCGCCTAATTGGAGGAAAGCCTGACGAATTCCCAACATTTCCAAAAGCAGAAAATCCGACTGAGATAAACTTAAGTGCCAAGAAGCTCCAAGCTGCACTCGAAGGAACGCTCTACTGCGCCAGCAACGACGAAACAAAGTTGGTTTTAACTGGTGTTAACTTCAAAATTGATACCAACAAGTGGCAAGCTGCTAGTACAAATAGTCACACACTAGCACTAGTAACAGGAACGCTTGATAGCGAATATCCTGACCCAATTGACTTTACTGTTCCTGGTAAGTCACTTGCCGAGTTGAATAAAATTCTCTCCCAAAGCGCCGATACAAGCGTATGCAATATTCTGCTGTCAGATAAAACTATCGAGTTTAGCCTTCCTAATACCAAAGTTATTTCTCGGCTTCTGGAGGGAGAATATCCCAAAATCAACAGCTTGATTCCCCGGTCGTTTGAGTATGAATTTACACTAGAGCGCAAGGAATTCGAGAGTGCGCTCAAACGGGTAAGTTATCTTGCCGAACGCAAGCAAAAGGTTGTCAAAATCCTTTGGGAGTTAGAAGCATCACAAGCAACACTGTATACTGAAGCGACTGATATCGGAGATGCAGTAGACTCAGTACTAATGAAACCGTTGACTAGCAGTAATCCAGAAAACATCGGTATTGGATTAAATATTGACTATGTTCTCGAAGGGCTAAAGCACATTAGTACGGATGAAATTGTCGTGCGATGCAATAAACCCACACAACCAGTCATTATTTGCCCAGTGGGTGGATTACTTAATCAGCTGTATTTAGTGATGCCAGTTGAAATTAAGCAAGGGTTTGAAAAGAAACCCACTCAAAGCAAAACTGCAACAGCAGATACTACTCCTGAAGCATTAGAAACAACAGATACGACTGAAGTAGCCGAACTAGGAGAAGCAACAAATAATACTCAGACTTTTCAAACAGAAAGCAATGGTGAAACCTCGGAAGTAGAAACACCACCAGCCTTAGCCAAAGCTAGTAACAAAAGTAAGTCAAGTTCGCGTACACGAGCCAAGAAAGAGGCTGCTTCTGTATAAAAGTAAACTCCCCCTACCAGATAACTGGTAGGAGGAATTTCAAACCTGCCTTTCGCACCCCAGGTGTCACAAACGGAAATTACTGAGAGAAAAAAGGCAAGGAAGAATAAAAACAGACATATTTAGACCAAAAAGAGATTTGAGCAGCCATGAATCAGCAAAAATGGCATCAAAATAAGAGTGTCAATAAAGAGCAATAAGAACTGATGGCAGATAGATTCGGATGAGATAAATAAATGAAGATATTAAAGACTGAAATCATAAATTAGAATAATGAATTGAAGTAACAAAACTAGATTTTTTGCATAGTAAATTAGAGCTATTAATGAAAGCGGTTAGCTCCAATTCCTGTTTATATTAAATTAATAGAGATAAGACTTACGTGATAAATTGATAGTAACCTAGACAATCATCTGGTAAAAGATTCAGGATAAAATCTCTGTCTTTAGTCCAATTAGAGACGTATTTTTCGTTGTTAAATTCAACTAAATGAATACACTGGAAACATTGAAATATCCAACGTCAATGAAATTGCTAAAAATACTGTATCGAGTCCTTTGATGAATAATTTATCCATCACCCTACCGAGTTTATCATCGTTGAGATACTCTGGTTTTACTCCTTTTCCTATTAAATGCTCGCACGCGATTGACTCAAAAAATTTCGGAAACATATATAAAGGCTTAGACACAAATCCTAATCCATTTAAAATCATTGCTTTTACTACATGTCCAGCACTAACTTTTTCTCCTCTCTCTTCACCTAATAAATCATTAATTATTTCTACCAATCCAATTGAATCTACTATTCCTGCCACTATACCCAAATGGTCAATATTCTTAATTTCAATATCTTTGACATTAAACATGACAATAGAATACCCAAAACGATATAAATTAAAATTTTCACATTTTCTGTCAGAGTTTGTGCGATCAAATTACGCATCGAAATTTGCTACAAAAGGGGGAAGGCAGAGGCTCTTGAGGCAACCTCTTCCTCCCCTCATGCGGATGATTATCATTTTGATTGACTCCTAGCTTAATAGTAGTAATTCTTATTTAGCTCTAGTAACTTCTCCTCGCAACTAGTTATTATGTACTAAATCTGTCCGTTTCGTTGGGGTGTGACAGTTCTGGGTGCGGAAGGTGGGTTCAAATAAACCATTGGAGACAATTTATGTACCAACCACTTCATCTAAAATACCGCCCTCAAATCCTCAGCGAAGTCATCGGACAAGGGCATATAGTTGATACCTTAACAAATGCGATACTCCCAGGAGGGAGTCGCTCCGCGATCGCACTCCAAAAAATTGCACCCGCTTATCTGTTTAATGGTTCCAAAGGTACGGGCAAGACTAGTACCGCTCGCATTATCGCCAAATCTCTCAACTGCCAATCAACCGAACAACCAACAACCAAGCCCTGCGGAGAATGCAACTCATGCCAGGGAATTACAGTTTCCTCTTCCCTCGATGTAACCGAACTCGATGCTGCCAGCAATAGCGGAGTAGAATTGATGCGCGAGCTAATATCTACTATCCAGTTTGCACCAGTTGAGGGCAGATTCAAAATTTTCATCATCGACGAATGTCATGCTCTTAGTTCTCAGTCGTGGCAAGCACTTCTCAAAACAATTGAAAATCCTCCTCGCCATGTAGTCTTCATCTTCTGTACAACTGAAATACATAAAGTTCCCGAAACTATCATCTCCCGGTGCCAAAAGTTTGATTTTAGGAGGATTTCCCTCTCAACGGTTGTAGATCATCTGGAGAAGGTTGCTCGTCAAGAAGGGATTAACATCTCACAAGCTGCACTAAGGGCAATCGCTAAGGCAAACAAGGGACACCTGCGCGACTCGCTCCAACTTCTCGACCAATTAACTTTACTTGGAGAAGGAGAAATCACTCCTAACTGGGTATGGGAACTATCGGGTACTATCCCCTCAGACGATTTACTCACGCTCTGTGAAAATATCACCAAAGGGCAAATCACAGATAATTTGAGGATTCTCCAAGATTGGATTGAATGTGGCAAGCAACCAACTACTATTCACACCAGCATTGTCAGCTTCCTCAAAGACCTACTCATCTGCAAAACCAACCCCAACGATAGAAATCTGACTCAGCTAGAGGAAGACACTTATGAGGAACTAACAACTGTCTCTAAATCTTGGAGTGTTAGCCAAATTCAATCCAGCATTGCACTTCTGATGGCACGACAAAATCTCATGCGGGATGAAAGCGCACACCTATGGTTGGAGGCAAGTCTGATCGAAATGGTTCCAACCACAAAAGGCATTCCCCAACCTTGGAAAGATTGGAAAACTGCCCAGGACGCAATTAACTGGGCGCATGTTCAGTTACCACACCTGACACAAGCTCAGTTACAGGAACACTGGCTGCATCTTACACCCATTAATGGAAAAAAAGCACCCGCATGGGTAGAAGCTGTCCAGAAGCTGCAACAAACGCAGCTGCAACAAGCCTAAAACAGTAACTCTCCCTAATTAGGGAGAGTTAATCTTGCCAAGTAACATCACGAGAGAACCCTGACTTTGTAGATTTGTTTTGGCTGTTAAACAACAATATCATTTGTGAAAAACAACATGAATTTGTGAACGACATCTAATCTGAATATCACGAAAAACCACCACAATAGCTCACGCTTTATAAATAGAATCAACAAGCGCAAAAGTATGAGTGAGAGAGAGCAAATCCCTTTTTATCCCTGCTCCTATTTACTTTAATGAAACCAACTTCTGGATAGCGAAAAACATCAAGTATCAAATGGTGAAACGAGCGCCTAGGCGAACTAGGCACATCCGCAAATGCTGAGTTTAGCGAGATCGCTAAATTCAGCAAGGTAGAGAGTTTCTACCTGTCATGTTGTGAAGCGTGGTGGCATTCCCACCACTTTCCTAAACTCTGCATTTGCGGAGGGTGAGGTGCGTCCGCAAATGCGCTCGTTTAACCAAACTCAGCTTGGAAACGTTTTTGTTTTGTGGTGTCTACTCTTTTACTGGACACCACTTTCTTATCCCAATAGTTGCAATACAGGAATTAAATATGAGCGTACTGAGTTACCGATGGGTACTGTCGAGGTAAACAGAGCTAATTTCATCATAAAAAAATTTTTTATTCTAACTTATCAAGGTTATTGCAAAACGCAAATAGAGCATTTTTGTTTTGCAAAAATCTAAATTATAGCATCTTTTTGTTTGATTGAATAAGTGTCATAAAACTTGTCTAACCTACAATTTTTAAATATTTTATAGGTTATACACAAACAAAACTATTATGTTTGATAAAATATATATAGGCATGAATATTAATGAATAAAATTAGCTAAAATATTATTACTTGTATTTACTACAGTTAGCAACCAATAAAATCGAATGACTCGATTTGTACATGACCAATTTGCCAAGGATTATCTTGAAGAACTATTAAAACCCTATGGAGATGTAAAATCATCAGAAAAAGTATCAGGAGAGATAAAAGAAATCGATGTGTTATTTACTCCTTCAGCACAGCAAACCTATAATTTACAAGTGCTAGGACTACTTGGAAGATTTGCGGAATTTCCTGCAATATTAGAACCATTTCGCAATGCAGCGTCTGGTGATGAAATTTGTGATTGTCTTCAAAAATTATTAGAAGTAAAAGCTGGATTGCGACGAGACGCTAAAACAAATAAAACCAGACTCCAGGAGTCAGACATTCCTAAACTATGGGTTCTTACTCCAACCGCATCCCCAACACTACTATCTAGCTTTAATGTTAACCAGAAAGAGGGGTGGTTGCCAGGAGTATACTTTTTAGGTGATGCTCTACGGACTGCAATTGTCGCTATTCATCAACTACCGCAAATACCGGAAACCTTGTGGTTGAGAATACTGGGTAGAGGAAGCACACAGTCACAAGCAATTATGGAGTTGCAAGCTTTACCATCCAATCATCCATTTCAGAAAGCGACGCTAGAATTAGTTTACAACCTGCGCCAGAATTTGAGAGTCAATCAAAATTTAGAAGAAGATGATCGGGAGTTAATTATGCGATTACAACCACTTTATCAACAAGACCGGGAACAAGCTAAACAAGAGGGAAGGGAAGAAGGAGAACAACGTTTAATTTTACGCCAACTCAATCGAAGTTTTGGTGAGATTGATGCAACATTAATCGAGCAGGTTAAGAGATTATCGATTGAACAATTGGAAGAATTAGGAGAGGCTTTATTAGATTTTTCTGAATTAGCTGATTTAGAAGCTTGGTTAAATCAACAAAAAGGATAAATTATTGTTGCTACAAACATTCCAATTTTGAAAGTTCCAGAAGTCGGATTTATCCAATAAATCCGACTTCTCCTTAATTGCAAATGATGCGCGGATTGCTATATTACATCCCTTCTTTTGGTTGGTCAAATATGCTGAGTTGTACCGAGTCGGGGTATGAATTTTTGGTAATATCAGAATTATTTTCTGTTTTCACTTGGACATTATTAACAAGCGATTTCTCTCCCAACAGTCGCCTTAAATTCTCTGCGTGACGTTCGCACTCTTCCCAAGACTCCTCTGGTGTACCTTCTAATTGCCAAGGAAGAAATATTTCGCCTAATCTTGATGCTATGGGTTGTGGTTGCATTGCGCAGTCATAATGACTTAAGCGATAATCTGCTAATCTCAATGTTTCTGGTAGCATCCAGCCTTCACCGTCGTTAAGGTTGAGGAATGCTTTTAGTCCGATTTTTTTCAATAAAGTTTCTTCTTTCTATACAAATCCATCACTGAATATTATCGAAAATTATTTAATAAAAATCTTGTAAATAATTTGTAAACAAAGTAAAAGAAATGAACCACTACATCTGCATACGCAAGGCAGTGTGGTGAGACCAGCATTGCGGGAAGGTCTCCAAGAGTGCCGGTTCTGGTGAGGCAGTTGCGGTGGTGAGGCAGCGCGGTGAGTAAGCGTCCTGTTCGCGTAGCGTGTCCCCTTGGGACAAACGGCGGGTTTCCCGCGCCCTGGGAACTGGCTCTCCCGTTGGGTCTTGGGGGTTTCCACGCCACTTGCTACAACGCGGGAAACCCGCGCAACGCAGTGGCTCCCCACTCGCTGTTGCCGTGCATGGTTTCCCGGCAGCCAGCAAACTGCCTCTCCCGTTGGGCTCTCCCGTTGGGTCTTGAGGAGGCAGTGCGTTGCTTTTCCTTGCGTTGTAACACTTGCCGTAATTCTCTCCACGAGCAATTGCTGCTCGATTATCAGGTATGATTAACAAGTCAAAATCATGAAAATATACTTTCATAAATCCAACTCAGAAGTAGTAACTCACCAGATAGATAATCTCGAAAAACTAATCGAAATTATCTTTAACAATCAAGATAACGAGCCGATTTTTATAGATATTAACAACAGCCACTACAGCATACAAGTCATTCCTGAAACTGAAAAAGATTATGAATTAAAATTTCCAATTATCTACTATTACTATTGCGATGATTCAGATGGACAACCCATATCAAAATTTCCTGGTCAGAAAGGCGTAGCTGATAGAGAACTAACCCTTACTGACATCAAAGATTTGGAGTATTTTATCAATGAGTATCAAGCTAAACAATACATTATTGACATCAAAAATTTGGCTTTTGTAATTCGTAAAGTTCAGTAATTTATGAATTACAACCATAGAGATTTTGTTACCATATTTGGTAACAAAATCATCGTTAATGAGGAAAAACTTGACATATTCTGGGAAGATACTACCCCAATATCTGAGTGGCAACCCACGGTCAATCTTGCCCCATACTCTAGTCTAAAAACCCTGGTAGTAGATATTGAAACAGCAGGAATAAACCCAAGAGAAAATCGAATCTATGCGATTGGCTGTATGAGCGAGATAGGAGAAATTAACATTTTTATGGACATTTCTGAAAGCAAAATCCTCGTCTCGTTCCTAAAACACTTAGAAACAAGCAAACCAGATGTAATTTATACCTACAATGGAACGGAATTTGACCTACCGTTTATTGTTACCCGCTGCGAGTTACACGGCATTGCTCATCCGTTTAAGGTCGCTTCTAAGACGCGCACCATCCGAACTGCCCAAGTGCGTGGTACACCGATGAAAATTCGAGAAGTATTCATCCGCAACTGTCAGCATGTAGATATTTATATCTGCGTTCTCAGGTGGGATTTTGTTGCCAAGGAGCTGACTAACGGGCGATCGCTCAAACTTGCCGTTTTGGAAATGGGATTGCGATCGCAAGCGCGACTGGTTCTCCCCTATGAAGAAATTCTCGCCTGCTGGAAAGCTGGTTCTGGTAGCAGAGGATGGCAGAAAATCAAAGAGTACCTTACCTATGACCTGGAAGATACTCAACTTATTGCCAACAGGCTTGTGCCCTCATATTACTATGAAGCACTCGTTGTACCAGGGATGAACCTCCAGAAATTAGCGATCGCGGGTAACGGTTGGAAGTGGGAAAAAATATTCTCGCATCACTATCCCGGCTACAAACCCAAACCTGATCGCAAGTATAAATTCCAAGGGGGGATAGCCTACTCTATACCAGGATTGTATAGAAGGGTTGGATACATCGATATTAGTTCCATGTATCCCAGCACTATATTATTGAAGGGGATTAGCTCCCGTAAGGATACAAAACGTATTGGGTTGAGCATCCTGCAATATTTGGTAACTGAGAAATCGAGGTTGGAAAAACTTGCCAGTACTGGAGACATTATCGCCAAGGAAAAAAGAGAATCTACTAAGGTTTTAGCTAATTCTCAGTTTGGGTTCTTCGGAACATCTGAACTCGCTTTCAATGATATGGAAGCAGCTGCCCTAGTAACAGCTTACGGCAGGCGCATCCTACAGTTCATGATTGAGGTAATCAATCAAGCTGGTGCAACCCCCATAGAAGTTGATACGGATGGAGTGTTCTTCACCCACCCTAACCCAGAAGAAGTGTACAACTCACTTCAATCTCAATTACCCAAGAGGATAACTGTCAAATTGGAATTTATTGCCGAAGCCATGTTTATTCCCCAAAGAGGAACTAAGAACTATCTTTTATGGCTTCTAGATGGCAGCATTATCCGCAAAGGCAGTTGGAGAAGCCGTTCTCGCTCAAACTTGGAGAAAGAATTCCCTATTGAATATCTAACCTACTTAATCCAAAACCAATCCACAGCAGAGGAATATTTCAGTAACATCAAATCCCAGATTAAATCTGGGAAATATCCGATAGAAAAACTTTGCATCACACGCAAAATCCGTGAAGGTGAAAAAGAACTTCTCAAATTAGGAAAGTCTGGTGATGTAGTAACTTACTACTACGGAGTTAGAGGTTTAGCAAATATCAATAGTCATGAAAGATATTCACCTCAATACTACCTTGAGATTATCGAGAAAAAACGAGAAGCAATTCTCAAGATAGCTGCTCCGGAAATACTAGAAAACAACAACCGACAATTATCTCTTTTCTAGATAATTAAAACCCAAAAATTATTAATTGATTGATGGAAGTACCACCAATTAATACAAAGGCATTTAAATGAAAAATAAATTATCATATCGTAAGCCCAGGCTTAACAAAAAACAGCGAGCCTGGATCAATAAATTTATTGGGTCTCATCCTAACTCCCGGTTGACTAACATTATCGAAGGACTAAGCGGCGACCGAATCGTAATTATCGAGTGGTGGGAAAGTACAAATGCAATCATTCTTGATAGTTATACCCTCATAAAAGGCAGTATCTCGTACAAAATAAAGGTCAAACTTCGCAAGTTTGGCAA
Source organism: Nostocaceae cyanobacterium (assembly GCA_051861145.1). Lineage (GTDB taxonomy): Bacteria > Cyanobacteriota > Cyanobacteriia > Cyanobacteriales > Nostocaceae > JBHYDF01. The sequence continues at coordinate 9,128 of JBHYDF010000015.1, read as the reverse complement.
CCCCAGACATACTGCTAAATTTGAGTACAAAATTAACCAACCAGAGAAGAAAACTGTATCCTATCAACTCTATGGACAACTTTCACTCTATATCCCCCAATGTTACGCTGTACATACTCCTACAAACCCTGTTGTAGTCGAACCAAAACGAAAGGTTAAAACCAAAAAACAGAAAAAATTTGTACAGCACACCCTACCTCTGCAAGGGATTACAGCAGAGCTACACCAGATAAACATAAGGCATGGAGGAATACCAAAAAGCGAGCAAGAACTGTTATCTGAAACTACCCTCTATCTCGACTTAGATACCAATAAAGAAGTAAAACTTCCCTCTGCCATTATACAAATCCTTCAAGAGAAAAAAGCATCTTTGGATGAGTGGGAATCGGCTATTTCGCTATACCAAGTTGGAGGAGCATCATGTGTATTAAGTTATTTGGAAGGTTTAGATTTAATCCGCAAGTTCAAAAAAGTACAATTTGTAAAAAATCTAAATCATCAATCAGAAGTTCAAAACCAAAGTGTCAAAGTCTGTATTAATTGTCATTAATTATAGACTGTTGAGAATCAGAGCAGGAAAAAAAGCTTGCTATGTGGTTGTTTCGATACCTAACGTAAAAAGTCACAAACAAAAAAAATTAGAAGAGTTAGTATTAACTCTTCTAATTTTTTACCACTACTTATAACTAACGCCTCATAAACAAAATCAATCAATAATAATCATGTCAATTTATCTATTCTACGGCGAGGATACTTACTCGCGCTCAGCAAAAATTAATCAGCTTATTAGTCAGCACATCCACCCGGATTGGCAAGCTTTCAACTATATAAAATTATCTGAAAAAGAGAAAAATATAGCTGCCAAAACTTTCACCGAGGTGATGACTCTTCCTTTTGGAGAAGGTAACAAAATTGTTCATGTAGATGGCGACCATATACTTGGAAGTCTATTCATTGAAGATATCCAAGACCTCGAAGACAAACTTGATCAAATTCCAGAAACAAACATCCTTTTAATTACTGCCAATAATAAGCCTGATTCTCGCAAAGCAGCAGTAAAAACTATCCTAAAATATGCCCAACAAGAAGAATTTCCCCTTGTTCCCAGTTGGGATAGAAAGGGAATGGTTAATTTGATAGGTAAATATGCATCTGCTTATCAGGTTAAACTGACACCGGATGTAACTGATTACTTAATCGAGGCAATTGGCAACAACACAGCACGAGTTGATAGCGAGTTCACTAAACTTGCTATCTACGCTAGTGGAAAAACTGTCTTAATTGAGGATGTAAAGCAGTTAGTTAGTAATAGTTACACGGGCTACTCAGAACTTGCACTCGCACTTATCAAAAGCCGAACAGATTTAGCAATCAAGCTAGTTTATCAACTACTAGATAACAATGAACACCCACTAAAGATAGTTGCAACACTCACTTCTATTTTCCGCACTTGGCTAGTAACTAAAGCTGGTATAGAAGCAAAACTTACGGAAAACAAAATTGCAGAAATTGCTGAACTAAAAAATCCAAAAAGGTTGTATTACCTCAAAAATGAGGTCAAGTATGTAACCATTCAAAAGCTCAAAAACAGTCTCATTGGACTCGCACAATTAGAAACCGAACTCAAAACTGGAACTGATAACCTAACTAGCCGAATTATTGAAATCTGTACGATATGAAAACTAGCTTATTTACAGAAATCATCGGACAGCATACAGCCAAACTTCTCCTTACTCAAGCAATTGTACAGCAAAAGATTCCCCCCGCATACCTATTCACCAGTTCAATTGAAGGGGTGGGAAAAGCCAAAACAGCCCTGGCATTTGCAAACGCTATTGTGGGAGAAAATCATTTAGACATTCTGCACATTAAACCTACATACCCTGAAAACACTTCCCAACAAAAAGGTATCCCTACCATCCGGGTCGAACAAATACGAGAAATAATTGAATTCCTCTCAATCAGCGCCATCAGTAACAATCAAAAGGTGGTAATTATCCACTATTGCGATATGCTGCACCCCGCCGCCGCCAATACCCTCTTAAAAACTCTAGAGGAATCCAAAACAGGAACATTCATCCTTATTTCATCTCATCCCCAAAACCTACTGCCCACTATTAAAAGTAGATGTCAAATAATACCCTTTCACAGACTAACCGATGAGGAGGTTGTGTCTGTTCTAAAAGACCAACAAATAGAACCCACACAAGAAATTTTGACTATTAGTGAAGGCAGTCCCGGTCGAGCGATCGCTCACATAAATATGTTGTCATCTATACCAAAAGCAATGGTAAACCAACTAGAAGTACCTCCCAGCGATATCCTAAATGCGCTGAGTTTAAGTAACTGCATCTCAAGCTGGAACCATGAAACGCAACTGTGGTTACTTACCTACTTACAACACAACTGGTGGAAGAAATTACGAGACACTCAGCTACTTGCGCGCTGCACCCAGGCAAGAAACCAATTCCTACACCACGTTACCCCTAGAAGCATTTGGGATACTTTGCTCCTCCCATAGCTAAACACATCCATTAGTGACAATTGCTGCCAGCTGGAAGTATTTCTAGCTGGCAGTATTTATTTACACAAAAGATAGTATGAACCAGCAGCAAAGCTTATTCGATGTCGAAGAAACCATCCGTAACAGCAAAAACCAAAAAGTAAGTGAAATACTTACCCCTAGTACCAAAAAGATACTTCAGTTATTAACCAACCAAGGGATTAATAAAGCTGTAACAGCCAGCCTACTAGAGTTAGCAGGGGCAAGTCCTGAAATTGTTCAGTACGTGGCTGGGCCAATTGTAACTCACCAGAACGGCTGGCAACAGTCAATTCCAGCTTGGGTATGGCGTGCGATCGCTATTGATAGATTAGACGCAGCACTAGAAGAGATAGACAAAAAGGAGGTAGGAAAATTAGCTTCAAGTAGTGAAGTTCTTGCCTTAATGATGCCAATTGCATATGAAGTACCACTTTCAGCCGAATGGACAGATGTTTACCTTTGGGCAAGTTATGATGCCCTCAACAGGCATAGACCTTTCGAGAACTACGAATACGAGCAACTGTGGGATAAAATTGGCACATTGCCGATTCAGTATAAAAAAATCCAGTCCGATTATGAAACTCTAGCAAGCGATATCCGCTCTCGTGTAGTCAAACACGCTGCTAAGGAAGGATGGGGTAAAAGGTCGTCAAGTAACAACAAACGCTCTGCTAAAGAAACTCAAACTCAGACAGAAAGTACCATTCAGATGGAACAATTGTCACTGTTCTCGTAATCAGTTTCCACTACTTTTTTGAATATTCTGCTCAAAGTCTTGCTTCTCTTCTTTCGTGAGGGGAGGCAATTCTTCTTTATAATAAAAATTATATTAAACCAACACCAATATCCTTTCCTTGCAATCGACCTGTTTGATAAAAATCATGTAGATTAGGGAAAGCTTTTTCTAAGAGCCAGTTTCGACCTACTTCTGATTCAGGAATATCAGAAGCAGCCATATAATAACCACTTCTGTAAACGGCTACACCCAAACAAGCTTGCAGACTAGATATTGACCGCGAAGAAGCTGGTATAGCCATCACATCTTCCAAATGACTGGGATGATAATTTTCTCCTACTAGTAGAAAATAAACCAAGGTATGTACCAACCGGGATAGGACAACTGTTCGGTCTTGCCAACGTGCAAAATAAGACTTGATACGAAAGTATTCAGGTAAATCTCTTTCTTCAGATTCATCTTCAAAGAATAAATCACTCTGACTGTCTATAAAACTAGAATCTAAACCGATAAACTGCTTAAGAAAAACAAGCGTTTTCCCCCAGCGATCGCGACCTCTAGTTTGAGGAGAAAATGCACCTTCTGAATACTCCGAACCGTACTTTTCTTGCAGTTGTGCAACCGCCTCTTGGTTAATATCATCCCGCCAGTCAGCATTAGCAAAAAATTCTTCTAAAATTTCTTTCAAATAGTCTTTTGAAAAGTAGCTGATATCTGGCGCATCATCTTCAAAATCATCCTTGTAAGTATCAATAATAAATTTTTCTAGTTCTGTTTCTAGCTCTTGTTTTCTATCAATCGGTAGTAGAGATTTAGCTTCTGACAATGATAAAGGAAAGTCTAAATAAGGATGACCTTTTGCTAAGTAAGAATCACCCAATTGCACCAAACTCTCAAGCGCAACAGTCCGTGCAAAATACTCATCTTGTGGATGTATGTATACCCAATCTAATTCTTTATCCACCAGCATCATAGTAATTGCTAACAAGGCAAACCATGACGCATCATGCAAACAGGTAGGTAAATCAGCAATCAAGTCTACTAACTTCAGTTCTAAAATTTCTCCCCACACACCTATCCTTACGGTGTTAGAAACATCACAAAAATGCTCAACATCATCCTCAACAGATGTTTCCCCTAACCAAGTCAGATTTTCTACCCGCAAACGGGATGAGTAGTCAGAAGTAAGTGATAGCTGATTGTCTTCATCGGATTGTATCCACATCAAAGCCAGAAGAATCAGCTTACAAATATTTACTCGCTTTAGAAGAAGATATTCAGGCATGAATGCTTGATGATATTTGTCAAATAAATAGCGCTTATAGCCATACCAAGATAGCACAAGGTAACTTTCCGTCCCTTAGTAAAAACCACAAATTAAGATAAATAAACACAGAGAAAAACTACCCGTAAGTGTGAAATAAACAAAAACAACTCGTTGAAGTGATAAATCTTGAAGAAACTTTTGCTAACGCAGTATTGGAGGAATTGTATAAATCCTCACGATTATGAACTATATCAACAAAGTCATGCTGGTTGGCAGATGCGGACAAGAACCGGAACTAAAGTATTTTGAGTCGGGTGCTGTTAAGGCTAGTATCAGCATCGCCGTCAGACCTCCCTACAGAAGTGAACAAGCCCTCTGGTTTGATTTAGTCGCTTGGGGTAATCAAGCAGAAGTGATTGGTAACTATGTCCGTAAAGGAACCCAAATAGCGATAACTGGCGAGTTTGGATTTGACCGTTGGGCAGATAAAAATTCGGGCGTGATGCGGCAAAAACCCGTAATTACTATAAATGCCATCGAGTTATTGGGTTCACGCCGTAGGGAAGAATCTACATCTACTTCTGCACCAAACGAAATGGCGATCGCTAACGCCAATTTTTAGAAAAGTACAATTCGCCTACGCAGTCTTCATCGTAGGCGACAAACAATCTACTAATCTACAAACCACACGAACATGATTAATACTACTAGCACTGTACAAATCAAATCTGTAAATCAAACCCACGACAAAGAAGGAAGCTTAATTGCGTTTGGGATTGCTGAATTCTACTATCGGGGAAGAGAGGGAGTCGTAGCCGACGAAATACCTTACCGTTCCAAGGGCGCACCTGCCGTTACTATTAACGAAAACGGGGAAGGTACATACGGCACGGCAGAAGGATATATTGATCAGCAGGTCGATGTTAAAGAAGGTTACAAAGAAAAGATTGCGACGCTCGTCATTAGAAACTTCGTCTCATCACAACCAATCAGCGAAATAACTCAGGCTCCTAACAACTCTCCTAAACCCGAAACTCCTGATTTTGCCAGGGAGATATTGGAAGATAACATGACTTCAACGGATGAAGACCTTGACCAATCACCCCCATTTTAGTTAAAAATAGTGCTAGTGCAGACAGATTCGCTTGTTTGTACTAGTATTATTTTTTTCTAGAGCGTGAATGTTGTCCATAGGGGGTCAAATGGGGTATAAAATCTCAACAAGTTTAGTATATCCTAAGTGACACCTACATATTCCCTATATAGGTGTTAATTTGACCAACTAAGTTCTTATCAATCTTTGGGGTACGCATAGCTCCCACTGATACCCCATATTCAATTTTTGAAAACAATTAACAGTTTATTTTCTAATAAGTCAATATAGTAAATTATAAGTATAGTAATTAATTTATCAACGAAGTATTTTAACTGTCTTTCATCTAATTCCTACTCTTGAATCAAGCTGCTATCGAGTTTTTATAAGCACTCTGACTATTTTGGTGTTGAAAAGATTTCATACCAGTGTTCAAATAATTCTTAACAACAAGAATCGATATATTCTCGCTCATCAACAACATTTACACAAGGCTTATTTGGCTGGAGATTACAACAGAAAATCAGTGTCTTTAAGTATAAAGACTCAGCAACACACCACAAGAAGAGTAGGAGTCGGTGAGCAAAAAATTCTCCTCGATCGGTCTAAAATCCCGCCTTGAAGCGGCGTCTCAATTGGTTGGGGTCGCGCATCCCCATCAAATTGTCTTCCTGTTAAGAGTTCCCTCTTTAATGTTTTCTAGATTCACGTTACCAACATTAACAGCAAGAAGCCACTGCTTCATGTCAATCAAGTACTTTATCAATTTCGGCTAATTTCTGTTGCAACAAGGTCTTCAATTCCTGAAGTTGTTCGCTACTCGCGCCCAGCAAAGATGCTGACGATAGCGCGTTAATTTTTTGAATAACAGATTTTACTTCTTTCGACTCTGATAAAGCTGGCGTTAGATAGTTAGCTTTGATTTGTTTAATGATGTCACGCGTTTCAGGTACAGTGAGGTTTTCTTTTAACACCTTATCTGTAGCTTTCACGCGCTCCTTCTCTGCTTTTTGCTCAGATGTACTTAATGCCTTAGCAGACAATGTTGCCAATGCCAATGCGTGCGCGCCTTTGAGTCCACGATGACGAATCGCATCTTTCAAATCTTGAGGTAAAGATAGCATTGGTAGGAGATTGTTTTTTACCGAGGCAGGATTCAATCCTAATTCGAGCAGCACTAAAAGTAAATTCTGCTCTAAACCAGTCACTAAGAGTGCTTCTAACCCCTGCTGTTGCTCCTCCACACTCACAGCAATGAGTTGTGTTAGTTCTTTGATTTTGCGATCGCGCTCGATACGCTTGAGTACAGTCGCGAGCATAGTAGAGATTTCATTTATGGCTAACCCAGTAGACTTGTTGACTTCCTTAACGATGGCTTCAGCTTTATCTAAAGGATTTAAGTCTTCAAACCCAAGAAATGTCATCAGCGACGATTGATCCAAATCCTTGGGCATTGGCACGACAACAGCCCGAATAGTTTTCCACTCAAGCAGTTTTGCTCCCTCAGTACGCAGTTGCCCGTCCAACAGCATATAGCGACCATTCTCTTGAGGTACGAGGATAATAGGTGTAATCTGTCCGTGTTTTTTCAGCAGTCGCGCTTTAGCTTGAATTGATTCTGGTGTTATTGTTTGTCGAGGTTGGTTAGGGTTGGGGTCAATTAGGCCTACATCTATTTCCGCTTCTCCCGACTGATTTTGGAGTTGTTCTCGCAGAAGAGCTAGTTCTGCTTCTAATTCTGGGGATTGTGTTACTCGCAAACGTTCTACTTCAGCTTGCAGTTCAGCAATTTTCTTTTCTTGCTCGGTTTTTTGAACTGCTCCTTTAAATTTATCACTAATAGTCGGCAAGTTCCGTGCCATTATTTCTCCTTCTTCTTAATCAGACTAATTAAATCATCGGTAATTTGTTTAAAATCTTTGCAGGCTGGATGCTTGGGTCGGTATTCGTGTAAAGGTAATCCGTGAGCGCTGGCATTTTTAAATTCGTTTGAGTTGCGAATTTTAGAATAAAGTTTAATGCCTAGCTGTTCAGCAATACCTGGCAGTTGAGCAAGATACTGCCTGTGCATTGCTACAGCATCATCGTATATACTAGGTACAAAACCCAAAATAAGGGGTTTAGGGTCAAGCTGCAATTCTTCAGAAGTGGTGATGCACCACTCTACCAGCTCTGCTGAACCGGAAATTGCTTTCATCTCTAGTTGTATTGGCACTAAGACATGAGTTGAGGCTGCTAAAGCATTGACATTCAGCATCCCCAAGGTTGCTGGGCAATCCAGGATAATTAGATCATGAGGTAACGGATACTTATGGAGCCTGTCTGCCAAAGTATACTCTCCGCGTTTGCGAATTACTAATTCATTTGCCATTTCTGCAAGTATTGGATGCCCTTGACAAACTTCGACTTTTGATTCGCCCCATGCTGGTACTAATGACCAATCACCTTTAAAATTCTTGGATAAAACTTGCACCATCGTGTTAGGTGCTTCGACTGCTGACAAGCCGCAAAACACATCTAGCGATCGCTGCGGGTCTAAATCCAGCAAAGCTACCATTAATTTACGTTGACTGATTTCATAAGCCAGATGTACGGCCAAAGTGCTTTTGCCTACACCACCCGCGTTTGCCAGGATTGCAAGAACTACCTGCGTCATAAAATCACCAGCTGATGATGAAGTGTAATCAAAATATACCTGAATTTTGTAAATCTTCAACCACTGCTGCTTTAAAAATTAAATGCTACACTGCGGTTACTCTGCGCCATTTTCTAAAAGAGAAACATCCAAGACCACAAAAGCTCGAGCATCATCAGCGCGAACGCTGTTTTTTGTCTTGAGATCATGTTAAGCATAAAGTTTGATAGAAGTTGCATTGACGATGGAAAAGTTATCAAAAGCTAATGTTTATTTGTCGAATTTTAAAATTCGACATTTTCTCCTTCGCTACTCTAAAGTACTGGATGAAACTCCCTACTAATAAACCCTAAAAGATTCAGTTAGAACGCAACTGTTTTGTACAGCCAAGTTCTAGCTGATATTTTTTTACTCAATAAACACGACAATAAAACTTTATCAATTAAACATTCTCATTCACTGTTACAAAAGTCTTGGGACGAGGACGAGGAGTATAGTCAAACTTAGGAGTAGGTTTAGCTTCTGCATCTATACTATCCACACTACCCCCGACAGATTTAGTTGGCGGTACAACCTCCTCGCGTGCATAACCAGTCAGTTGATCAAACTGAATAATCATATACTGGTGCAGGGCGTAAACGTCTGCTATCCGATTGCCCATACCAAAAGATATCTCATCAGGTATCAAGATATCACCATGCCAAGATACCTGAATCCCCTGTTTTTGGAAGTAAGCGTCTATCTCTGGGCGAACATAATCAGCAGTTCCCCCACACAATACCAATTCCTCAATATCTTCATCCATTTTCGAGCGCAACCACCGAACAAGCGCACGCCAATATTCATCCCTAG
>JBHYDF010000014.1:56240-65123 GCA_051861145.1 Nostocaceae cyanobacterium | reverse complement strand
GGTTCATGGTTCATGGTTCATGGTTCATGGTTCATGGCTATTAACCATTAACTATGAACCATTAACCATTTCCCAAATGGTATAAGTTTACTTGTAACAAATTTTGTAACGGTGGCACAGTTTGAGCTTTTACCCGTGTGACATCTCCTACACCACACCCGCAAAGGTTGGTGTAGGAGATGTCACTGGCGATCGCTAGCAAATTTGTCTTCAAAGTCCATCCACTACCTGAAAGGTTAGTGGTTTTCAGCTTCCCGCAATTTTTTATAAAAACCGAATTATGGTTACTTTCTCTTGTTCTGTTGTTCTATCACTTTCTTGCTTCCTCAATTTCCTCCTTTCTCTGTCGTGCTGATTAAAATGTGGTAATTCTATAGGAAGCAATTCTACGCAATACTGGGAGAAGCTTGCTTTCTTGGTCAAAACTGTTATGCATAGATTGGAGGACAACTTACACCACTTGGTTAACGAAGCTTGTGGACATCCTCCCGGAAGTCCACAGCGTCAGAAACGCCTGACGCAAATTATTCGCTTAACCTCTGGCAAACTCTGGAGAGAAAGTACTCCCTACTATCAAGATGCGCTGCAACAAACTTGGTTGTATTTCTGTTCCAATGTTTGTGGAAGCTATGATCCAACACGTGGTACTGTTATTACCTGGTTGAACACTTACTTGAGATGGAGATTGCAAGACTTTTACCGTCTGCAACGAGAGGAAAATGCTAAAAAAGCACCTCCAAGTATAAGCCAGTCTATTTCTGGCGATCGCAGTGAAACTTTTTACCCTGAAGAAAATCTACCCGCCCCTCCTGATGTACCCCCCATTTTGGAAAATGTCAGGTTGTGGGTGGAAGCAGATAGTGATGGAGACCTACGCCGTACTCATATTCAAGGTCATCCAAAAGTTAATTGTCAAATGTTAATTTTAAAACGTTTACCACCAGAAGTCAGTTGGAAAGATTTATCGACTGAGTTTGGCTTGCCAGTTTCAACTTTAAGCAGTTTTTATCAGCGTCAGTGTCTACCCCGCTTGCGTAAATTTGCTGAAAATGAAGGTTATTTGTAAAACATAAAATATATATTAATTCTTCCTGCTCGCACAATTGCGGGTACGACACACCCGCGACTACTTACATTTTGCACTAATCAAATAGCACGTTATTAAAATAACCAAGTATTTAAGAATTTTTTGACTGCGCTTACATCCGTCTGGGGCTATAAGTCTTTTTTTAGAAGACTAAACTATTATTCTATCAGCAATTGAGCAAAAACTCCAGCCATGAGTCATCCAAATTTGCCTGACAGACAAGCCTTAGAACAAGAGCGTAGTGAAGTTCTCCAGCAGTTGGAAGATTGGCTAGAAATTCCGATGTTGGTACTTGCTTTTGTGTGGTTGGCATTATTTATTATCGAACTCATTTGGGGAGTAAATCCTTTACTAGAAGTAATTAGCAACACGATTTGGATTATTTTTATCTTCGATTTTTTACTGGAATTGGCAATAGCTCCCCGTAAAGTTTCTTATCTTAAGCGTAATTGGATAACAGCTTTTTCCCTATTATTGCCAGCCCTACGTGTATTCCGCATAATACGAGTAGTGCGGGCACTACGCACGGTTCGAGCTGTGCGAGGCTTGCGGCTGCTGCGGGTAATGACTAGTACCAATAGAAGTATGCGGGCATTGAGTGCTAGTTTTAACCGCCGTGGCTTTGGTTATGTAGTATTTTTGACAACGATAGTTACGTTGGTTGGGGCTGCGGGAATGTATGCGTTTGAAAATCAGCTTCCTGATGGTTCCGGGTTGAATAATTATGGTTCTGCACTGTGGTGGACGGCGATGCTGATGACTACATTAGGTTCGGAGTACTGGCCGAAAACGCCTGAAGGTAGGCTACTGTGTTTTATCTTGGCATTGTATGCCTTTGCTGTTTTTGGTTATCTAACGGCGACCTTAGCTACATTTTTCATTGGTCGGGATGCAGACGATGATGAAGCTGAGGTAGCTGGAGCAAAATCAATAACAGCGCTTCATAATGAAATCACTGCCTTGCGGGCTGAAATCCAACAATTATTAGAGCGTAATTCTAGACTATAACATATTAGACTGCCTTGAAAATAGGGACGCTTGGGCTAGGAAAAGGGATATTTTCATTACGAACGTTGTGAACTTTGTTCATGTAGTAAGAGTGCAAAAGTCCTGTTGACCTATTTATTTTCTGGCTGGAAATAGAAAATCCCCCCTTAGTTATTGGGGGGATCTGAATATGTTGCAAAGACAAAAAGGGTTGATATTAATTGATCAGACAGATAGCACGTTGTGAGAAAATTTACTTCTGTGTCACATCTTGCGCCATCTTGCGGAAGTAGTCCATTTTAGGATCTGGACGACGACGATAACTAACTGGGGTTTCTGGGGTAATTTTTTTTGGTTCAGTTTCAGTTGGTGTCTGTACCTTAGTTGACTTTATGCCCCTTGCATCATCGTCTTCCAAAAAATATCCAAGCTTGGAGAACCCGAATATCCTGCCCAGAAAAGTAAATATCTGAGATAAAAGCTTTCTGATAAAACCAAATAGCTGAGAGAAAATGCCTTCAAGGCGGATAAACGAGTTCCGAATAATTTGAGTTAAACGAAACATGGTAGCGGCTCCCATTGCGGCTTATTATTATTTTGACTTATTGCTTTGAAGATGTGTATAGCAATCCGCGCATCATTTTCTCACAGAGAGAAACCCGGTATCTGTCAGATACCGGGTTTCCGGGGTTCGGTATTTTCTCACAAATCAATTAAATCGAATCGCACTGAAAATCACAAAATGTAAATTCTTGTCTAGAGCAAAAAACCTTGATTTGAAGTAATTTAGTAAAGATTTAGTTATTAAATTTAACAGAAGCACTTATTTTGCTCCTTGAGTTATACATATTTCATCTCTAAAATTAGTAAACTACCATACAATCCAAAATCGCGCTTTGCTGTATCCACTTGTTTCAGGGGAGAAAATCATGAGCCGTCCGATAATTCTTGGTATAGTCGGTGACAGTGCTGCTGGCAAAACTACACTGACAAAAGGGATAGCTCAGGTACTGGGGCCAGATAATGTCACTGTTATCTGTACGGATGATTACCACCGCTACGATCGCAAACAACGCGCAGAAATTGGCATTACGGCTCTTCATCCCGACTGCAACCATTTAGATATTATGCAGCAACACTTATCGCTGTTACGGACGGGACAGCCAATTCTCAAACCTGTTTACAGCCACAAATCAGGTACTTTTGAGCCACCAGTTTATATTAAACCTGACAAATTTGTGATTGTTGAAGGGTTACTTGGTTATTCTACCCGTGTTGCTCGTGATAGCTATGATGTAAAAGTATACCTTGCACCGCCCGAAGCCCTACGTGGCCAATGGAAAGTGAAGCGAGATACGCAAAAACGCGGTTATACAGAAGAACAGGTGCTAGCAGAACTAGAAAAGCGGGAACCGGACTCAGAACTGTTTATCCGTCCGCAACGGCAATGGTCGGATATTGTGGTAAGTTTTTATCCACCGAGCGATGATGAGAGTCAAACCAACGGACACCTTAACGTCCGTTTAGTATTGCGCCCAACAATTCCTCATCCAGATTTTACCCAGATTCTCGGCTCTGGCGATCGCAATTCGATGTCAGCAATTCGCTTGGGATTAGACCGGGATATGGGTAAACCTGTAGATGTTTTAGAAGTTGATGGTCACGCTACCTTAGAACAAGTTAATACGCTAGAACAACTGATTTGCTGCGATATGCCTTATTTAAAGAACGTATGCGATCGCGAAAGTAACATAGAGTTAGGTAAGGTTGCTGGTACAACTGGGGAGATTATTCAAAGTTACCCCCTTGCTCTGACACAGCTTTTGATTACTTACCATATGCTCAAAGCAACGCAGATGCATTCAGTAAGTTAGGAGGCGCGGAGTTAGGAGTTAGGAGGCGCGGAGTTAGGAGTTAGGAGGCGCGGAGTTGGTTGTTCATGGTTCATGGTTCATGGCTATTAACCATTAACCATTAACTATTAACCAAGTTAAAATGCCAAAATCTTAAAAAATTTATCAAAAAAGCATAGATTATTAGAGTTTACAAGGGATAACTAGAAATAAGTACATATATCGTCCTTATTTCTCGAGTTCATCCTATGACCTATTGCCTCAGAATTGCCGACATGCCAGAAACCGAGCGACCGCGAGAACGGTTATTGGCTCATAGTCCGAAAGTTTTATCTACAGCTGAATTAATTGCAATTCTGCTTGGCACTGGTCAGGGAGCAGGAAAGCTTTCTGCGGTAGGTTTGGGACAATATATTTTGCACGAATTGAGTAAATGCGATCGCGACCCTTTAGCTGTTCTGCGAGATATTAGCGCTGCTGAATTAATGCAAATTCCTGGCATTGGTCCAGCAAAAGCGACAACAATATTAGCAGCAATTGAATTAGGTAAACGCGCTTTTCAATCTCGCCCTTTGGATCGTACACCAATTGATAGCCCAGCTGCTGCCGCTGCCGCCCTCAGCCAAGATTTGATGTGGCAAATGCAAGAACGTTTTGCTGTATTGTTGTTAGATGTAAAAAATCGCTTGTTGGGAACGCAAATTATTACCATTGGTACCGCTACAGAAACTCTAGCACCTCCCCGTGAGATTTTCCGAGAAGTGATTCGTCAAGGTGCAACGCGAGTAATAGTTGCACACAACCATCCTTCTGGTAACGTTGAACCTAGCCGCGAAGATATTGAACTCACTCGTCAACTATTAGCAGGAGCGCAATTTTTGGGCATTCCCCTGCTAGATCATCTGATTTTGGGCAACGGAACTCATCAAAGTTTGCGAGAGATTACAACTTTGTGGGAGGAGTATCCGCAGGGAGACTAATTACTGAATTTCATAAATTCAAACGCATTCTTCTTGTAGGGTGGGCATTGCCCACCCTACTTTCTTTGTGGAATCGTGTACTTAGAAAGTTCGATTTTGGACTCTTCAGAAATCTCCATGTTTTCAGACCGTGGGTACTCAAATGAAAATCGCTATAATTTTTGCGGAAGATAGAAAATTGGTAAAACTAATATGGCTCAAATCTGCCCAATTTGTGGAAGCAAAAATAGCAAAGTGTTATATCAAGTTACCTGTGATGAATCTGCGAGACACTTTATTGTAAATAGAAAGAGCCAGAATTTTTTTAGCCTTCGTGAGCATCTAGCAAATTTGTGGGGAGCCGAAAAATGTTCTGTCGTGAAGTGTAATGATTGTGGTTTTGGTTACGCTAGTCCATACATTGGCGGTGATAAAAAATTTTATGACTTAGCCTACCAAAGAAGTGGATATCCTACGTGGAAGTTTGAGTTTCAAGAGACTCTTGATTTTTTATTAAACATCTCTTTTGATAGAAAAAATTTTTCTGTATTAGAGGTAGGGGCTGGGGATGGAGCCTTTGTGGGTAAACTGACTGAAATTATTTCGAGTGATTCAATCTGTGCGACTGAATATAGTGACTATGGGGCACAGCAAATTAAAAAGCTAGGGATAGAGGTTTATCAGTCAGATTTTCGAGAAAATAATGAATGGATAGGAAAATTTGCAGCAGTATGCATGTTTCAAGTGCTTGAACACTTGGATAACTTACAAGCCGTATTTGAGGGAATTAATCAAATCACCAAGAACAATGCCTACTTATTCCTAGCTGTTCCCAACAACAAAAGAATTGATTTTAATGAAGCTAATGGGGCATTACTTGATATGCCACCAAATCACATTGGCAGATACACCCAAAAGTCTTTTGCAATCATTGCAGATAGGTTTGGATGGGAAATCAAAAACTATAAAGTAGAACAAGCAAACTCCGAGCAATTCCTTAACCTTTTCTCTGAATACATTTCTCTTCGGAAATCTCAAAGCGATAACACACTGGATCACCTGATTCACTCGAATCGAATACTTAAAAAGTTATTCAGGAAGCAACGGATCAATTATCTGAAGAAGTTGCACAGAGAAAAAATTCTAAAACATTGCGAGGAAATAGGGGGTGCTAGTCAATGGGTTGTAATGCAAAAGAGGCATTGAGAATTACAGCCATTTTCAGGTAAATAAACCACATGATATTGTAGGGGCGGGTTTAGCAGGCATCCTCTCGGCAATAGTTCAAGATTGAAACAAAACCCGCCCCTACAATCAATTTTGGTTCAAACAAATGAAATTTGCTGTAATACCATTTCACATTAATCGCGATACATATAAATCTTGACCAGACGCGACGGCAGTCGCTACAACTTTGGTCACATGAGCAACGCGCTGCCTCAAATTTCGCGTCTAGTCCACCATCTGTATTTGTATCAGAGTTTGTGTGAAATGGTATAAGATATTCAACATTTTGTAAAGCACCATATAGCACATCACTGCCTTGGGTTGTAAACCCAAGGCTAATAGCATAAGTCCTCTGTAAGAGGACTGAAAATAAAGCTGTAAATTGAATTGCTCCTGTATGCTCTGATTGTGGTTTATGCGTAATATCTAAATTTTCCCCTCAAAATTTAACTGCCGCCAACTACGACCGAAAAAACGTCAATAGCTAGCGGCGGCTGATTAAGCATGTAATAGAGATGGATTTAGAAGAGTTGAAATTCAGACGGAAGTAACTCAACTAAGGTGGACAAGTTTCGCAACCGTATTCAATTCCTCAAACAACAGCATCCTTAATTCCAGCTAGGCAGGCATTTTTTGGCTGTGCGTTCAAAAACCTCCAAAACTACTAGATGAACTCAAGGCGAAAACACATTCACAGGATGTTGTTACGGAGGAGAGATTGCGATGAGATTAGAACGGGAGGCACGGCTCTAATCTGATTTAGTTTTTGGTTTAACTTTTAATTCCTTTGTGCCTACTCTCAAATTAGCACTACTCTCTTCAAATGAAGTCGTTCTTTTACCTAATTTGATTAGCAGTAACTTTTCTCAATATTTTTCAAACTATCGTTATATATTCAGATTTGTTTACTTAAACAAGGCAAAGACATTTTAACAATAACTGACCGGAATGCACCCCAATACTTGAAGGGTTTTGGGGTAAAGGTGAAAGGGAAAAGGCGTAAAATAAGCATCTTTTTCCCCTTCCCCTTTAACCTTTTACCTTATCCCTTGCAGTATTGGAATGCACCCTTCTCAATCAGGTCAAGGTGGGCAATGCCCAGCCTACGAATTAATAAGCTTTTTAGTCTGTCTGCTTTGGTAAGACGTTTGTCTATCCGACGGCTAAAATGAATTATTATGCCTTTTTAAGTTTAAACAGGCAATGCTAAATCATGATAAAAGAAGAATTACAACATAAGTTTTACATCAGTACTGATAAATCTAAATTAGATATAAGAATGATTCATGATTTTTTAAAAAATTCCTATTGGGCTGAAAATATACCTTTAACAATTGTGGAGAAGGCAATCAAAAATTCTCTATGTTTCGGACTGTATGAAGGTAAATCACAAGTTGGTTTTGCCAGAGTTATCACTGATTATGCAACTTCTGCGTTGTTAAAAGACGTTTTTATATTAGAGCCTTATCGGGGACAGGGTTTAGGAAAATGGTTTGTTGAGTTTATTTTGAAATATCCAGAACTGCGAGATGTACAAAGATGGTTGTTAGGTACAAAAGACGCTCATGGACTTTATCGCCGCTACGGTTTTAAAAATTTAACAGACTCAGAAAGAATTATGATACGTTTAAATCCTCATGCCTATAGTCAAGAATAAGGAATTTCCAAATACAAAAATATCGGGAGCATCCCTATTTTGCATGAATAGCCAGCCAGGATTATAAGCCAGGCACTTAAGTGCCTGTCTGAAAGCTAAAGTTCTCTATAAGAGAACTCGGAAGACTCTTTAATAAGTATTTTGCCAAAATTGGGATGCTCCCAAAATATCTACAAAAATATCTAACTAGCTTTTATATTTCTGGGCGGGCAGGATGCCCAACGCCAGTCGCTACAACGGAGGGAACCTCCAAGGGCGCTTACGCTCCCCCACAAGATATAATTATTTCTTTGTTGGAAATGCCTAAGCTGGTTTGAACTGGAGTGTCTCATGGAAATGGAAGAAATACCCCTTACTGGGGGTAAAACGACCTCTGGTGTAGTCAAGATTGCCAATACGGTTCGACGTCCACTAGCCGACACAAGTCCTTTTGTTCACAAACTGCTTTGCCATTTGGAAGCAGTCGGCTTTGAAGCGTCGCCACGTTTTCTCGGTATTGATGAACAGGGTCGAGAAATACTCTCCTATATCGATGGCTATGTTCCTCGCAACCTGAATTTTTGGTCAGATATTCAGTTGCAAGTCGCTGCAAAACTCATCAGACGCTTTCATGATGCCACTGTTGGTTCTCACATTGCTAAAGATACAGAAATCGTGTGTCATAACGATTTGTCTCCCTGCAACTTTGTTTTCATAAATGATATACCAACCGCTATTATTGATTTTGATGCGGCTGCACCGGGAACAAGGATGTTTGATGTAGCTTATGCTGCATGGCTGTGGCTGGATATTGGTAATGATGAGATTAGTGTAAATGAGCAGAGGCGCAGATTGTCTGTTTTTGCTGATGCCTATGGTGAATTTGAGATTACATCGCTCATTAATGTTATGAAAACGCGCCAACAGATGCTTTATGAAGAGGGTGTCAGGCGACAGAAACAATGTATGGCTAATTGGGCTAAGTCAAGCTTGGAATGGGCGATCGCACATTTTTAGTCGGCTGACATCTTGCAGCATTCTCAACAAAACCAAAAAAACCGGGTTTCTAAACGATAAATTAAGACTTCCAGGTTATATGATTTGCACTCGTACCCGGTTTTTGATGCACAGGGT
>JBHYDF010000014.1:48869-56140 GCA_051861145.1 Nostocaceae cyanobacterium | reverse complement strand
TTGGAACTGGAATCTTCTCGTTTGGAACTGGAATCTTCTCGTTTGGAACTGGAATCTTCTCGTTTGGAACTGGAATTATCGGTTGTACCCTGCCGTCAACCTCTCCCAGATTAAAAGTTTTGTCTTGTCTTTTCTCTTATAGCAGTTCTGATTAAGCTTGAGGTACTCAAAGAAGTAATTAACCACAGATAAACAGCAAATAAAAGTTTTTCCTCTGTCTTCCCCCCTCAAGAGGGGGGAATGAGGGGGTAAACACAGATAAATTTGTACCTCAGTAGAACCTCAGTAGAATAGAAAAAGCTATAAACAATGAACTTATAAATTTAATAACTTTGCCTGTTATCGCTGAAATCGGCTTCATACAATTAGTTCACCCGTTTGGGTGAATACGCGAATATCCAAGAGCATCTACCCTGAAAACAGAGGCATTTTTAATTATGCTGGCAGTTATGCATACACAAAAAAAACTGCCAAACTGCCTAATATAAGGAGGGGAAAGGGCAAAGGTTAAAGGTCAAAGGACTAAGGAATTTTTTATATTTTCCCCTTACCCCTTACCCCTTCACCCTTCCCCCTTTCGCCTTCCATCTGTTGCTTGTATATATGGGTCAAAGAGTAGATGAAACTGTGAAAGCGCTGCCTACACCGGATTCTCAATCAAAAGCATTGTCACTGCTGGAGAAAGTTGCTGCTAATATACCAGGGATGATTTTTCAATTTCTTCAGCAACAAGATGGTTCTCAGTCCGTGCTTTATGCTAGTTCTGGCTGTCGAGAATTGTATGAATTAGAACCAGAAGTTGTGCAAAATGACTTTCAGGTAATGTACGAACTTCTTCACCCAGAGGATGTTCTAACATTTAGAGAATCTGTTGCTAATTCTTGCACCACTGGGGAACCTTGGCGTTGGGAAGGTCGCATCATTACTCCTAGCGGTAAACTCAAGTGGATAGCTGGCGCTTCTCGTCCAGAAAAACAAGCTAATGGCGATATTATTTGGGATGGTTTGCTAATGGATATTACAGACCAAAAGCAAGCGGAAGAAAAATTGCGAGAGAGTGAAACACGCTATAAAGCAATTTTGGATGCTATCCCCGATTTGATATTCCGCATCAGCCGCGATGGTGAATATCTAGATTTTAAAGGTGAGGGTGCTAATCTCACTATCCCACCAGAAGGAATTATTGGTAAAAATTTCCGGGATGTATTACCACCTGATGTGGTGGCGATGAGTCAAGAGGCGATCGCTAAAAGTTTAGATACCAAAATTTTACAAACTTGTGAATATCAGTTGCCTACACCTTTGGGAATGCGAGATTATGAAGCGCGGTTAGTGGCAAGTGGTAAAGATGAAGTACTCGCAATTGTCCGCGATATTACTGAACGCAAAGAGGCGGAAGCAGCACTACAACGTCTTGCCCAAAAATATTCTAAAGCTTTTCGTTGCAGTCCTAACCCAATTACCATCAGTACACTCAAAGAAGGACGCTACATAGAAGTTAATGATAGTTTTGTGAGACTCTCTGGTTATGAACGAGAAGAAGCAATCGGTCATACTGCTTTTGAATTAAATATATGGGTAAACCGGAGCGATCGCGCTAAATTATTACAACAGTTGCAGATAAACGGAGTTGTTCGCGACTTAGAATTTGAATTTCGTCGCAAATCTGGCGAGATAGGTATAGGATTAGTATCCGCTGAAGTAATTGATTTAGATGGTGTGAGTTGCATACTCTCAGTTAATCACGACATTACGCAACGCAAACAGGCAGAAATTGCTTTGCGTGAGTCTGAGGAAAAATTTTCTAAAGCTTTTCGTTCTAGTCCTAACCCAATTACTATTCTCACCCTCAAAGATGGACGCTATGTTGATGTTAACGATACCTTTTTGCAAATTACTGGTTTCCGTCGCGAAGAAGTAATTGGCCGTACTCGCAGTGAATTAAATATTTGGGTTAATCCTACTGATAGCACCACAATACAACAAACGCTGCAACAACAAGGAGTTATTCGCAATTTAGAAACTGAACTTTACACCAAATCTGGTGAACCAAGAGTAGTGTTATTTTCTGCTGAGATTATCACCCTTGGTGGTGAACCTTGTATGCTGTGCGTAACACATGATATCACCGAACGCAAGCAAGCGGAAGAATTACTACGCCTTTCCTCTCAGCGCGATCGCTTGTTAGCACAAACTCTTTCTCGAATTCGTAACTCTCTCAATTTAGAACAAATTCTCCAAACTACCGCTAATGAAGTCCGGCAATTTTTGCAAGTAGACAGGGTATTTATTGCTGTCAATGATACCGATGCTCAATCCAGAATTCTTGCTGAATCAGTAAATCCGAAATTTCCATCCGTCTTGGGGTGGAAAAGCAAAGATGAAACTGTATTACAAGAATTGAAAACTCTACTT
Organism: Nostocaceae cyanobacterium; assembly: GCA_051861145.1. Taxonomy (GTDB): domain Bacteria; phylum Cyanobacteriota; class Cyanobacteriia; order Cyanobacteriales; family Nostocaceae; genus JBHYDF01. The sequence continues at coordinate 53,725 of JBHYDF010000014.1, read as the reverse complement.
ATAACTAATCGGGTGCGTGTAGTTGAAGATATCACTCAAATGGCAATATCTCCCCAACTTGCAGCACTTTATCATCAATTCCAAACCAGAGCAACCTTAGCTGTACCAATCATGCTCGGTGGAGAATTATTTGGGGCGTTGATTGCTAACTGTTGCGACAAACCGCGCCATTGGCAACAAATCGAAATTGATTTGCTTGGGCAAATGTCAGAACAGCTAGCCATTGCTATTGAACAAGCGCAACTTTACCGAAAACTAGAACAACTCAATACTAATTTAGAACAGCAAGTACAAGAGCGTACCGCTCAATTGCAACAGAAAATGCAAGAATTGCAAGAACTTCATCGAGTCAAAGATGTAGTTTTGCACACAATTTCCCACGATTTGCGGACTTCCGTTATGGGTAACTTGATGGTGCTAGAGAATTTGCTTAAGTTAGGGGAGGGGAGTAGGGAGTGGGGAGTAGGGAGTAGGGACGAGGGGATGAAGGGACAAGGGGAAATTTCCTCTACTCCCTCACTCCCCCATTCCCCACTCCCCACTCCCCACTCCCTCATTCCTGTATCTTCTTCAATTATTGATCGCATGATCCAAGGCAATGACCGCCAATTGCGGATGATTAACTCATTGCTAGAAATTCATTCTGGTGAAGCAGAGGGAATTAATCTACATCGGGAGACAGTTAAATTTAACACATTAATAGAAGCAACTCTTAAAGATGTGGAGCCAATACTAATCCAGAATCAAGCGAATATAAAGAAATTGGTTCCTGAAAATTTACCTTTAGTGTTTGTTGACACAGTAAAATTTCATAAAGTATTAGTCAATTTATTGACTCAGAGTTTGCAAAATAATCCACCAGGATTAAACTTGAAACTCTCTGCCAAAGTGGAAACAGAAATGATTCGCTGTACGATTCAAGATAACGGTGTGGCAATTAGTAAACTAGAGGGCGATCGCTTGTTTGATTTGTATGTACGCGATCCGCAAGCCCGTTTTTCTACAAGTATTGCCTTAAAAATGTATTTGTGTCGGCAAATTATTAAGGCGCATGGCGGTGAAATAGGCGTCAGTAGTAACCGTAAGCGTGGAGTCACTTTCTGGTTTACTCTACCGCTAGCAACACCATCTTAATGATTTTGGATTTTGAGGACAGTGCTGCGGGAGGGTTTCCCTCCGCAGGCAACTGTCCGGGATTTTGGATTTTGGATTTAAGTTTGTAACTTTTTTAAACGCAGAGGGGAGGCAGCGCGTTGCGGGGGTTCCCCCCGTTGTAGCGACTGCCGTCGCGCAGAGTGAACGCGGAGGAACGCAGAGAATTTAGGTGTTTAATTAACTACGATTATATGCGACTTTGTACTTATAAATATTGTGGGGTGGAGAGAAGTCCGAGCGGAGGCTTCCTCCGATCGGAACTTCGGGGCGTCTCGCCCGCCCAGTTTGTGTAAATAAATGCACGAGAAGTTATTCAATAGAATAAGGATAGTTGTAATTGAACAGAAAAGAATTAAAAATCTAACTATAGGTCTAATCCAAAATCCAAAATCCAAAATCCAAAATAATAATGAGAGGGTGTATTAGCAGTCAAAAAGAAGGCAAACACTTTCTTTGCTGTGAGAAAATTTGGTCAGAGTATAATGAAGACCGTATTGAAAAAATTGCACAAGTGGCAAAGAAAAGCCTTTGCTAGTAAGACAATGCCGATAGCTGATGAAATTGCCACTGAGTATAAAGATTGGCGCAATAGTTTTTTCTGGCAAAGATTACGTTTATGGTTAAGGCTGGCGCTAATCTGTGTTTTAACGTTCACTTTGCGAGATATTTATAACTATTTCTTTCCTCTCTGGGAGTTGCAAAAATTACCAGATGTGCTGAGAACTCAGGTACTGGTGATGGATTTTATGATGCTGCTGAGTCTAGCCATTTGCTTTGCTTTGCATAAAACCCAGTTTGGGCGTCGCCATCCTGAGATACTATTTTTGGGGTCTTCTTGGTCAATAAGTGTGGTTCCGCAGATTTTCAACACTTTTGGCGGCTTCGCGTTACCCTATACCCTTGCTTGGTCACTTTTGTTTCTTAGCCAAGCGACATTTATACCTGTCCGTTGGACTCTCCATTTGCTGTCTCAGGTGGGTTTAGTAGTTTATTATTTGGGCGTCAATACGGCACTGGGGTTAAAATTACCACTGCCTGACTACCCAGAAATATATAATGTGACGTTAATTTTATACTTGTTTTGGTTTTTTGCTATATGTGATATCAGCGTTTACTTGTACGATCGCCTACAACGTTCTGAGTTTTACGCCCGCACAGAATTGGAGTCAGCTTATCAAAAATTGAGGACAGCTGAAGCGAAATACCGTAGTATTTTTGAAAATGCAGTAGAAGGAATCTTTCAAAGCTCTCCGGATGGACGTTACATTACTGCTAATCCGGCACTAGCACGTATTTATGGATACTCTTCACCAGAAGAGGTGACTGCAAAATTTACGGATATTGAACATCAGCTATATGTTGATCCGCGACGGCGTGGGGAGTTTGTGCGCTTAATTGAAGAGTACGGCAGTATATCAGAATTTGAGTCGCAGATTTATCGCCAAGATGGCAGTATTGTTTGGATTTCCGAAAAAGCGTATGCGGTGCGTGATGAAGGCGGAAATCTGCTGTTCTACGAGGGGATGATTGAAGATATTACCAAACGCAAGCTTGCTGAAGCTGCTTTGCAAGAACAATTGGATTTCTTGCAAGTTTTAATTGATACTATTCCGGCTCCGGTTTTTTATAAGAACGTACAAGGCTTATACATTGGTTGTAATAAAGCTTTTGAAGAAGCGTTGGCTTTAAATAAAGAACAAATTCTCGGTAAGTCTGTATATGATTTAGCACCCCATGACCTTGCTGAACAATACCATGAAGCAGATATCGCGCTGTTTACACAAGGGGGAGTTCAGAGTTATGAACATTCTGTAGTTTACGGTGATGGCAAGAAGCATGATGTGATTTTTTACAAAGCAACATTTTCAAAAGCAGATGGTTCCCTTGGTGGGTTGGTGGGAGTGATTTTAGATATAAGCGATCGCAAACGCACGGAAGAAGCACTAAGAGTATTTTTTCATGCGGTTTCTCATGACTTGCGCAACCCGGTGCTAGGTACGTTGATGGTGCTAAGGAATTTACTCAATAGGGGAGTAGGGAATGGGGAGTCGGGAGTAGGGAATGGAGACAAGGAGAACAAGAGAGAATTTTCTCCCGTCTCTTCCTCTACTCCCCACTCCCCACTCCCCACTCCCCCTTCCCTGATTCCTGTGCCTCGTTCGATTTTAGAGCGAATGGAGCAAAGCAGCGATCGCCAATTAAACTTAATTAACTCATTGATGGAAGCTCATGTCAGCGAAGTACAAGGAATTGCCTTACAGCGTCAACCAGTGGAACTGTATAAAGTAGTGGAAGATGCGATCGCTGATTTGCAACCGATGCTGATCGAAAATCAAGTTAATTTGACGAATTTAGTTACAGCAGATTTACCATTAGTGAATGGCGATCGCACGCAATTATGGCGATTGTTCTCTAACTTAATTGTTAATGCAATTAAACATAATCCTCCAGGATTGAGCATGACTATTAATGCCACCGTAGAGGGGGATAAGATTTATTGCACTGTCTCTGATAATGGTGTGGGTTTGAGTGAACAACAGAGTGAAAGACTATTTGATTTATACTTTCGGGGTAGTAATATACGCAATTCTGTAAGTTTGGGATTGGGGTTATATCTGTGTAAGCGAATTGTCAACGCTCACGGTGGTGAAATTGGTGTAAAAAGTGCCCCAAATGCAGGGGCAACTTTTTGGTTTACGTTGCCGATTTAGATATTAGGCAGATTTGATATGAGTTTCAAGAGTAAACAAGAATACACATTTAACGACTACGAAGCGTTTGCAGAAGCTTATGCAAAGCGCACAGAGTCGAATTCTTACAATGCTTACTATGAAAGACCAGCAATGTTATCCCTTTTACCTGATGTCAAAGGTAAACGAATATTGGATGCTGGTTGTACAGGCGTAGAATTGGATTTTGCCGCGCACGATCCAGCCCACCAGCACCAGCTAGCCAAGCGGTGATGGCATAATTTGTTACCATCATCAGCCCATCGGGCGTATCGAGCCGACTGTAAGCGTATTCGGATGCGTCAACGCGATCTGAGTCAAAAAACGGCAAGGGTGGATCGGGTAAATGTTTGATAATTCCAGTCTGGTAGAGTGAAACGATTATTCCCATAACAGCCCCAACCATAGATAGACTGATAATCCATCGACGGCGGATCAAGTCGGGAGTGTCCCCTTCGCGTAGTTCGCGGCTTAGTTGTTGTGGATCCATAAAATGTTATCGTTTGGTGGATAGCTTCCCTACCATTTTTAGGAATAGGTTTAATGCCTACCACTTGCGATCGGGGTAGTTCTGAAGGTAGCATCCTATGTCCTCGGCTTAGAGTTGCACTACACACAGAACAAGCATATTTGTATTAGCCGCTACATCTATTTTTTTCACTCGCAAGTATTAACAAGCTTTTGAACCTCGTCGTTGAGTATCAGAACCTCATCGTTATACCATTTCACAAAAACTCTGATACAAATATAGACGGTGTAGAGACGCGAAATTTCGCGTCTCTACAAAATTTATATGTATCGTGATTAACGTGAAATGGTATTAGACCTCTTGCAAAAGTCAGCCCAGAAATAAATTTCGGGCTAATAGCACGCATTAATCTAAAGATGACTGGGTAAACTTTTCAACCCGTTTTAACGGGTTTAAGCTTTAAGCCTGAAATTTATTTCAAGGCACTTTTGCAAGATATCTGT
>JBHYDF010000014.1:0-48769 GCA_051861145.1 Nostocaceae cyanobacterium | reverse complement strand
TGAGTATCAGAACCTCATCGTTGAGTATCAGAACCTCATCGTTGAGTATCAGAACCTCATCGTTGAGTATCAGAACTTCATTGTTGAGTATTAGAACTTCGCTAAATTAGAAAAGTAAGTTATAAATTTGAACAATTTCTTTTTGGAATCGTCTCAATATTTAGTGTAGTCAACATAGAAGATAAAGCATTAACAGATTTGCAAAACTGGGGCGGATGAATAAACCACGCCCTTAAACAAAATTAAGGTTGAGGAGTTTACAGGACAAGCTGAAAAGCTAATTGTACTCAAAAACGCTCCAGACACTTGCTTGCTGGAGGCTGAAGCATGAAACTCAAATTTATCAAACTAAAACGCACTTTTTGGGCAAGTTTATTTTCTTCTGTCATATTTCTTGCTCCCCTTCCCAGCCTTGCTATCACAGTGCAAGAAATCCCCAATCCCCGGCAAGAAAATGGCGCTTGGGTGAGTGATACGGCAGGAATTCTCAGTGATAAAACAGAAGCCCAAATTAATCAACTAATTTCCCAACTTGAGGCGAAAAATGGCACAGAAATGGCGGTTGTCACTGTACCAGAAACAGCGCCTGCTAATTCTGTGAAAACGTTTGCAACAGAACTTTTCAATTACTGGGGAATTGGCAAACAAGGACAAGATAATGGTGTATTGTTTTTGATTTCCGTGGGCGATCGCCGTGTGGAAATTGAGACGGGTTACGGTGTGGAAGCTATTTTGCCTGATGCGAAGGTGGGCGATATTATCGATACCGAAATCATCCCGCAATTCAAAAAAGGAAACTTTGAAGCCGGTACGCTAGCAGGAACAAAAGCATTAGTTATCGTCCTAGAGAATGATAAGCCGTCATCTTCTGGGCAAAAGGTGACAACTCCTAACCAACAAACAAGTCCTAACCAAGAACCAATTCCCAACCAAGAAGCTACTTCAGATGATACTGTTCCTTGGGGAATGTTAGCCGGAGGCGGAATAGCTGTACTGGCGGTAGGGGGTGCTGCTTTGTTGATACGTCCTCGTAAAGTTGAGATTGCACCGGAAGGACGTACACGCTATAGTTTTGGGAATCGCATTTTTCTATGTGCTGATTGTCACCAGCCAATGGAAAAAGTAGATAAAACCACACTCCAGTCACATCTGAGTAAACCAGAAAAAGTAGCGCAAAAAATTGGTAGTGTCAGATTTGAGGGGTGGAAATGCCCTAACTGTAGCCATAAGCTCACTGGTATGGGATTTCACATTGTTAGGCGTGAATCTCGTGCATCTAAATTTAGAAAATGCCCTACCTGTAAAGAATTGACAATCACGCGCACTCAGCAAACTCTACGTCCACCTACGCAATTCTATGCTGGAAGACGTCTAATTATTGACAATTGCCATTGTTGTTTTTATCACAAAGAGCAAAACGAAATAATTCCTCGCTTACCTCCCCCTCCTCCCCCTCCTCCTACTTCACACAGTGGCGGCGGTGGTGGTTTCAGCGGTGGCGGCTTCAGCGGTGGCGGTGGCGGTGGCGACTTTGGCGGTGGTAGTAGCGGCGGTGGTGGTGCCGGTGGTAGTTGGTAATCATACCCTAGCAGGATTTTGGATTTTAGATTTTGGATTTTGGATTTTTGTTCATAGTTAATGGTTCATAGTTCATAGCTATTAACCATTAACTATTAACCATGAACCATTAACCATTAACCATTAACCATCAACCATTTCCCAAATTTTATGAACAGTCAAGATAAGAGAATTCCCGAAGACATAGCCCCAGAGGTGCTAGAGTTAGCGTCGCGGTATTATGCTAATCACACCCAGAGTTACTCGGCTTCGGAGTTGGTAGCAGCAGGTAAAGAAGTTGATATTCCTGCGGAGTTTATTCAGCAAGCGATCCGAGATGTACAAGCAAGGCGCGAACAACAACTACAGCAACAAAGGCGGTTAAAGCGTTTGCGCCAAAGGCTGCTAATGATAGGTGCAGGTATAGTTGCTGCTTTAGCTTTTTGGAGTGCGTTAACTTACAATTCTCTCCAGAATAGTAGCGCCAGAGTTGAGGCGGCTTGGGCGCAAGTAGAAAATCAGCTTCAGCGCCGTGCTGATCTGATTCCCAATCTTGTGAATGTGACGCAAGCTTACGCTAAACAGGAAAAAGAATTAGTGTCATTACTAGTGCGATCGCGTCAGGCTTATTTGCAAGCAGACACTCCCGATGAAAAAGCTATTGCGATAGTCCAAGTTAATGAAGCTATAGACCGTTTCCGCAATTATGCAGCAGTAAATCCGCAATTGCAATCTAGCCAGTTGTTTACTAATCTTCAGTACGAGTTGGCTGGTACTGAAAATCGTATTGCGGTAGAACGGATGCGTTATAACCAAGCAGTGCAAGCTTATAATCAGAGGGTTCAGGGTTTTCCTAACTCGCTCGTAGCTAATACTTTTGGTTTTGAGAAGAAGCCTTTTTTCCAAGCAACAAATACTGATGTTCCGAAAGTTTTAAATTGATATTGAGGTTTGGAAAACGCAAAGGTACGCAGAGGTAAGCGCAGAGGGACGCAGAGTTTTATTTTATGTTAGCTTATATCTTGCACGCCTACGATTAAAATCGCGGCTACCCGAACAAAGCCTGCCGAAGCAGTCTTCAAAACCCTTGATTTTAGGTTAGTCCGCGCAGGCGGACTTTGTTTGTTTAGCCGCGACTTCTAGTCGTTCGGGCTTGGTGCAAGATATGAGTTAGCCCCCCTTTTTAAGAGGGGTTGGGGGGATCTTTTTTTGATTATCTTAATTTACGGTTGTTTCTTTTTGGTGCGGGGTTGCATTTTTGTTGTTGTTTTGGTCGGTGTATTCTTCAACATTACCTACTAAATTCAAGTTTTCTCCGCGTGCGTCTACATTAGTTGTTCCTGTTTTTCTGGGCTGAGTTGTTCCGGTTACAGCTGCTCCACCAGTCAATAATAATGTTGCAAATTGAGTCAAATCTTTGGCGCGACTATCATCTTGCATGAGAGGAGATGCCGCCACTATGGCGATAATTGCTGCAATCAGTAAGGTTAATGGGCCTGCTAGTATTGAAATCATATATGCCCAATCATCAACTTTAGAATTATTAGAAGATTTTGGATTATAGGAATTTTTGCTGTCCATAAAAATTAATAAATTTACTATTGTGATATTTGTTTCTATATAGGGAAGAGTAAAATCAACTGATGCACGCCAACTTTTAGAGATAACTTACATCTTGCCCCTTTACGTATAATACACAAAAAAAGCATTTATGTGCAATAAAAAATACATGCTTACTGGTAGTCCTCTTGTAGAGGACTTATGCTGTTAGCCTTGGGTTGTAAACCCAAGGCTGATACATAGCGCTTGTTCCGAGATATTTATGGTTAAATTTGATACATGAAATACCATAAGATTTTAACAATATTTTTGTTAACCATTATCTTTTTAGGATTAGGTTCGGGATTAACGAGTTTTGCCCAAAGAAAAGTAATTCAGGGACAGGTTGTTATTTCTTCATCAGGTGAGCGATCGCTCATTCCCAATCCTGACAAAAATCCCAATGTCATGATTCATTATCTAGAGGGTGATGAGGGTGGAACTACAAGCATTCGTTTTGAAAAGAACAAAAACATTAGGGATAACAAATATCCTCCCGATAGCAAAACTGTTTTTGGCAACCGAGATATTTATGGTGATACTTACCGTCAACGCGATCGCGATTTAGGACAAACTTTTCTCACTGGTGATAAAGGTTTTACGGTTGATGCTGTTTATTTGCGTGTGGGGCCAAATGAAGTTAAGCAAAATACTCCTGGTGCTAGGGTAGCTATCCAGTTTTTCAAAGTTACAGGTAAACCGTATTTAAACAATCACGGTACTCCGGGTAAGAAAGGCTATTTTGATAGAAAAACTTCTGCGGAACTCGACGATTACCTGGAAGGCGAATCGTATCAATCTATTTACGTTGCTACTGGTAAACTACCCGGAAACCTGACAAAAGGTGAATACATGAAATGGGATCTTCAAGGCGAGTCATTAAAATTAGAACCCAATAGTCATTACGCTTTTATGATTATGTTCCTTGACCGGAATGTGAAGCGATCGCTCTCCCTATATAACAATTACTATGGTAAATACCGTCCGGATTCGGAAAACCCTTATATTGGTCATAGCATTCGCCGGGAAGGGAAACCCAATTTTCCGAACCAATGGAAAAAACGGCTCAATAATGAGCCAGGTACTTTGGGTTTCCCGGATGTATGCACTTTTCGCGATTTGTTTTTTGTGATTACCGCTGTTCCCACCCGTTCTTAATTTTTTTTACCTCACGCAAAGCCGCAAAGCCGCAGAGAAAACTTTGCGGCTTTGCGGCTTTGCGTGAGATTTTCATACTGTATCCTTCAACATCTGTACCAACTGCGCCTCACTCAACTGCATAATTCCCAATTCTTGCGCTTTTGCCAACTTGGAACCTGCTTCTTCTCCCACAACCAAAAAGTCTGTTTTTTTACTAACTGAATCAGTAACTTTACCTCCAGCTTTTTGAATTAACGCTTTCGCTTCATCTCGTTTCAAAGTAGGTAAAGTACCAGTAATTACAAAGGTTTTACCCGTAAACTTTTGGTTTCCATTTCCATTTACGGGCGTTTCTTCTGCGGTAGAGGCTAATTGCAAACCTGCTTGTTTAAGACGTTGTATCAAGGTTTGATTTGCACTAATGTGAAACCACTGGTATATACTTTCGGCAATTTCCGCACCGATACCGTAAATACCTTCAATATCTGAAACCCGTGCCTCTGCTAAGTGTTCCACACTCTTAAACTTCTCAGTTAAGGTTTGGGCAGTGACGCTACCAACGTGACGGATACCTAAACCATACAATACCCTAGACCACGGTTGGTTTTTAGATTGAGCGATCGCATCCACCAATTTCTCTGCTGACTTTTTTCCCATCCTTTCTAATGCATATAATTGTTCTGCTGTCAATTCATACAAATCGGCAACAGAATGCACTAGTTTTCTATCCACGAGTTGATACACAAGTTTTTCGCCAATACCGCGAATATCCAAAGCATCACGGCTAACCCAGTGTTCAATTGCTCCTTTGAGGATAGCAGGACAGGAAGTATTGACGCAGCGAGTCACCGCAACTCCGGTCTCTCGCACAACGGGTTGACTGCATACCGGGCAATGGCTAGGCATAACAAAGGGTTTGGTGTCGGCGGGACGGAGTTCTTTGAGGACGCGCAGGACTTCTGGGATAATTTCTCCAGCTTTACGGACGATGACTGTATCACCGATGCGGATATCGAGTTGAGTAATGCGATCGGCATTATGTAGAGTAGCGCGAGAAACAGTAGTCCCAGCCAATTGTACAGGGCGCATTTCTGCGAGGGGAGTAAGCGCCCCCGTCCTTCCCACATTCACCGCAATATTTTCTACGCGGGTTGGTGCTTCTTCTGCTGCATATTTTAGCGCCACAGCCCAGCGGGGAAACTTCTGCGTAAACCCTAGCTGTTCTTGCAGCTTAAAAGAATTTAGCTTTACCACTACCCCATCAGTCATGTAAGGTAAATTCAAGCGTTCGGTATCCCAGTATTGGTAATATTCTGCAACTTCTTCTAAAGAAGCACACAGCCGCTTGTTGGGGTTAACGCGAAAACCCAATTTCTGCAACAATTCCAGCGCTTCCCATTGGGTATTGGTGATACTCGCATCATCTCTACCGGGAATGTGTAGGGTGTACGCAAAGAAATCTAGCCGCCGTCGGGCTACAATTCGCGAGTCTAATTGTCTGAGTGTACCAGCAGCAGCGTTGCGAGGGTTAGCAAATACCGACTCACCCGCTTTTTGCCTTTCTTCGTTAATTTGTTTAAACACATCCAGAGGTAAAAACGCTTCGCCTCGTACTTCTACTCGTTCAAGATTTTCCAATCCTTCTAAATTTAACCGCAAGGGAATTGAACGAATTGTCCGTACATTTTGGGTGATATCTTCACCCATCACCCCATCACCTCTAGTTGCACCTCTGGTGAGAATGCCATTTTCATAAGTCAAAGCCAAAGCATTGCCATCAATTTTCAGTTCGCAGACATACTCTACCTCAGTTTGGGAAGGTAGTTGACGCCGCCATCGCTGATCCCAAGCTTGTAATTCATCAATATTAAATGCATTTTCTAAACTGTACAGGGGGATATTGTGGCGTACCGAAGTAAACTGTGTAGCTGGTTTTTCACCTACACGTTGAGTAGGGCTATCCGGTGTAACCAATTCTGGATACTGAGTTTCCAGTTCTTGTAATTCTCGATACAGCTGGTCATAAACTGCATCCTCCATAATTGGAGAATCGAGAACGTAGTAGGCGTAACTAGCCTGTTGTAGTAGTTGTCGCAGTTCTTGAACTCGCTGTTTTACTTCCGGTTGCATCAGTTCCACCAAACGCATCTCTTTAGGGGCATTGGGCATTGGGCATTGGGCATTGGGCATTGGGCATTGGGCATTGGGAATTGGGAATTGGAAACTTCTATTGCCCCTTACCCCTTACCCCTTGCCCCATGCCCTATGCCCCATTCCCTACTCCCTACTCCCCAACCCCAGCTAATAGCTTAATCAAATTTAACTAGCCCAGTCCTCTACTTAATAGGGAATTAGTCATTAGTCATTGGATTTTTCCCTATTCCCAATGCCCAATGCCCAATGACGCCAGTCGCCTCAACGGGACGCCAGTCGCTACAACGGGGGAAACCCCCGCAACGCGCTGGCTTGGAAACCCCCGCACGGCGCTGGCTCCCCAATGCCCAATTCCTAACTCCTTAACGGAATTTGAATCACAAATTCTGTACCTTCTTCTGACGAAGAAGTACACAGTAACTTTCCACCATGATTCTCAGTAATAATTTGGTCACTAATTGAAAGTCCTAATCCTGTTCCTTTACTTTTAGGTTGCGTAGAGAAAAAAGGTTGAAAAATTTGACTTGGCAATAAATCTGGCATACCTAGTCCATTATCTGCAATAGAAATTGTTAGTTGTTCTTTATCAATATTTGTATAAATCCGAATCTGAGGATTTGTGATTTTCCCTTTATTTTCAACTAATGATGAATGATTCATCACAAATGACTCATCCAAGGAATCAATAGCATTTACTAATAAATTCATAAATACTTGATTGAGTTGTCCTGGGTAACATTCAACTTTGGGTAAATTGCCATATTCTTTAATAACTTTGATTGCAGGACGCTTGGATTGTGCTTTCAAGCGATGCTGTAAAATCATCAAAGTTGTTTCTAGTCCTTCGTGAATATCAACAGCTTTTTTTTCCTCTCCATCTGCGCGTGAAAATTTCCGTAAGGATTGCATTATTCCGCGTATACTATCTGTGCCTAGCTTCATTGAAGAAAGCAATTTCGGCAAATCTGCTAAAACATGATCCAAATCCATCGTTTCAATTTTATCTTCTATCTCGCTTCCCGGTTGAGGACACGTTTTTTGGAAAAGTTTGACTAAGTAAATCAAATCTTCTACGTACTGCTTAGCGTGATACAAATTAGTAGATATCAAGCCAATAGGATTATTGACTTCATGGGAAATTCCAGCAACTATATTGCCTAATGAGGAAACTTTTTCACTTTGTATTAATTGCAACTGAGTTTTTTTTAGTTCTTCTAGAGCCTGATAAAGTTCAGCAGTGCGTTCTTGTACTCGTTTCTCTAATTGCTGTTTTTGCTGGTCTAATTCTAAGTTCAATCGCCTCAGTTTTAAGTGTAATTGAATTCGAGCTAATACTTCATCTTGTTGAAATGGCTTAGTAATATAATCAACTGCTCCTAAGCTTAAACCTTTAACTTTTTCTTCGAGGTCGGAAAGAGCGGTTATAAAAATTATCGGAATATCTTTTGTAGATAAATCTGCTTGCAATAGGCGACAAGTTTCAAAGCCATCTATTTTTGGCATCATTATATCTAATAATATCAAATCCGGTGGATTATATTTCACTTGCTCAATTCCACTGATGCCATCCATTTCTACTAAAACTTCGTAACCAGCGCCGCTCAAAGCAGAATATAATACTTCTAAATTCGTGGGACTATCATCAATAACTAAAATTGTTTCAGAATTATTGATTTTTTCTATTTGTTCTGTTTCCAAATTCATTTTGTCCTGATTAAGTTTTAGCTTTTTAATAAATGACTCTAACATAAATAAAATATCTACCTAAGATTTTATATTATTTTGGAGAAAGTAACGGATTTTCTGGATATTGAAGCATTTTACCAATGCATCTAATTTTTTGACAAAATCTTGATACTTATCATCCATTTTCGCCAGTTTTTCTAATTCTTGCTGAATTCCTTTAATTTGACCTTTTTTGGCATACTCTAATAACATAACTAAATCAGATTTTGGTGGAATAATCATTGGTTTTATGGTTGCTGTTTCTGCATAAGTTAGTTGCATTTTTTCTGTTTTATCATAAACCCAGTTTAGTTGTAGATGCTTTGCTAAAACACGATAAAGTTCTGTGGCTTGAACTGGTTTGACTAAAAAATCATTCGCTCCATCTGCTAAACTTTTTCGCCGGTCAGTGTCAAATACACTTGCTGAAGAAAGAATAATTATGGTATTTTTAAAATTTTCTAATTGCCGCATTTGTGCAAGCATTTTTTGTCCATTCATCACAGGCATTGCTATGTCAGAAATAATTAAATCTGGCTGATATTGATTGGCTTTTTCTAAACCTTCTTTTCCGTGACTTGCTTCTATAACAGTAAACCCAAGTGGTTCTAAAAGATTGACTATAAATGAACGGTTTTCCCAGCGGTCGTCAACAATGAGAATTTTTTTTCTATTACCAGAATAACCAATTATTTTTCCAGTACTTGTGATACTGCTGGTTTCTGTCCAATCGTCAGCGATCGCTAATTCTATTTCAAATTCAAATATGCTACCTTTTCCTAATTCACTCCTCACATTAATTTGACTACCCATAATTTCAACAATTTTTTGACTAATAGTTAGTCCTAGCCCTCTACCTTCATTTTGACTATTTTTATCTCCTAGTTGTTCAAAGGGTAAAAATATCTTTTCTAGCTGTTGAGGACTTATGCCTATACCAGTGTCTTCCACAGCAAAATTAATTCGAGTATGTGAGTATGGTGATTGATTTTCTTTGACGTTTACATGCAATATCACTCTACCTGTGTCGGTAAATTTAATAGCATTACCTATCAAATTAATCAGAACTTGCCGCAGTCGTTTTTTGTCAGTGGTAATTCCTGATGGTAAGTTATCTGGCGCTTGGTAAATAAATTCAATGTCTTTCTGTTCTGCTTTGAGGCGACATATTTCTACTAATCCTTGGAGAAAAGAAGGAAAATGAAAATCTGTCGGATTTAGTTCTAAATTATTTACTTCTATTTTTGATAGGTCGAGAATATCGTTAATTAATGTCAATAAATGAGAACCACATTGGTGAATAATTTCTATTCCACGTTGCTCTCTGTTTGTCAAGTTTTGGGAACGCTGAAGTATTTCGGCGTAACCTAAAATACCATTTAATGGTGTGCGAAGTTCATGACTCATGTGTGCTAAAAATTTACTTTTAGCATGATTGGCTGCATCGGCGGCTGTTTTGGTTTGTTGTTGTTCTTCTAAAAGGGTTTTGATGTACTGAAAAAGTTGATTCAGGTTAGTTGCGAGTTCCCCAATTTCATCACCAGTGGTTACAGGTGTTTGCAACTCGAAGTTAGATTCCTGGATGGCTTTTTGGGCAATATCATTAACCGCTTGGATGGGACGAGCGATCGCTCTACTGGTGTATGCTGCTAAAAGCATGGCGATGCTCGTACTCAAACCAATACTACTAGCAATAATTAGCACTCGCCGCTTTTGTGCTTCACGTAAGGCTATTTCTGCTTTCTCCTCTTGTTGTTCGGCTATTTCAATCACTGCGGCTAACTCATCCATAAATTCCCTGGTTTTGGTGTATGTCTCACTCGTCGCTAACTCTGCTAGTAATTCCCTTGAGTTGAAAGTAGACGGTTCTATCTGACGTAAATTAGTTTCTAAACTTTGAAGGAATTTTTCCAATGTACTGCTATATTTGACAACTAGTGGCTTGAGGGATTTTACTGATGAAGTTGCAGCAGAAGCATTGACTTTTTGCAGCAATTTTTTCAGTTTGGCAATTCGCTTAATAGCTGCTGATTTTGCTTGCTGAAAATCTTTGGAATTTTGGGGATAAGGGGAAAACTCTTGGATTGATTGAAAGCTCAAAGTAGTGTTTCGCAAGTCATTTAACAGCTTCCGTTCCTGGCGAATACTCATCCTTTGTTGGTTAGCGCGATTTTGGTAATCATCGCCAAAAATTACCCCAGCAGTAGTCCCCACAAGGACAATACTAATAGCGATCGCGTATCCATAATTAATCTTTTTACTGATACTACCCAAAGGGTTGAATCGCCATTTAGAAATTTTCCCAGAAGCAACTTCACGCCTCTCGGAATCAGGTTTGGAAAGCTGATGCTTAGAGGCTGGATAATTCATTGGTTTTTGCTGGTTGCATATACGTGAGCGTAGAGACGCGCCATGGCGCGTCTGGAGTGGGGAAATGAAATCTTCATTCCTTTTCTTTACGATGAAAATTTGACTTGTTCATCACTTAGGGTTCCCACAATCAAGATAAAATTCACATTCAGGTAAGAAAACTGTTGTTCACAACGCAAAATTAAAATCTCTTTCTAGGCGTGAAATAAATTTCCGGCTATGTAGAGACGCGAAATTTCGCGTCTCTACAAACCCGTTGGAAACTCTGCAACAGTAGAGAGGCGGTAGCCCACCAAAATCTCGTTACCAGGTTGAACCTGGTAACGAGAATAAGAGCCTCTGGCTCTTCGGTTAGTTTGTCTATAACCCTGAGTGCAAATTAATACATTATTTTTTCCAATAGCAACTGCATCAGCTAAAAATGCTGGCATTTATTTATTTCATGCAACTATATGAAAAGGTTGGTTAATCTGAGGCGAAGCAATATCTATGGGTGCTTCATCAAGATACTGGAATATGTGGCGAATTAACCCCGCCAGTGAAAGAGTGGGATACAAACAGTTTTTACTGTCGATCGCACGGGAGTTTTTGCAAGATAAAATTGCTAATTCTCAACCGGCTGATGTACAGGCTGCACTACTATCTTACTTTCACGCTAAACAATCTGCTGTTGATACCACCAGTCGCGCCCAAGCAGGGCTTTGTTTGCGCTGCTATGTTTCTGAACCAATTTTGAAAGCTTGTCAAAAATTAGACAACCTTTTCAGTGGTGATAAGCATTTCACTTACCGTGATTTGCTACCATTTGTCCTCAATGACGATGGTGAAACTCTTGTCATCTTAGATCAGGATGGCAGAAATCAACTAATTGTTGATGACAAAGGTGAAGTTAATCCAACAGCTTATAAATTCTTTTCTGTTAAGGTTTTGCAAACATTTAAGGCTGACTACCAGTCGCGAATGAGCTTAGATAACTGGACTTATTTGCAAACAAAACAAAACCCGGAACTGAAAGATTTTTTATCTGAATTTGGTTTTAAACATCTCAGCGATTGGGCGTTATTAAATAGAGCTAGGCTTAAACAACTAGAACGTTTATCCCAGCGCGATCGCGATTTAGTAGAAATCTTTCATGCTGTTTACCGTCGCGATCGCATTCAGCAGCGACAACTAAGAGCAAGAAAATGTCCAGATCCTTCAAATGCTCAACTGCAAGAAATGCTTGCCTACTTGCAAAAACGAAATGTTATCATTAACACCACTATGGAGTTGATGAAACAACTCAAACAAGTAGCAACGCTACTAAGACAGTATGATATTTGGAGTTCGAGAGAATCTCTAGAAATCAAATATACTGAGACTGAAGGTTACACAATCAGAAATGATTTACCTGCTGATTCTTTGGATGAAACAGATATAGAACAGCAAGAATTTTTGCAGTTTTTGCAAGAGCAACTCAAGGTAGCTTTGGCTACTGCGATAGAGCAAGAAATAAGCGATCGCATTATTTCCTTGCAAAAAAGCAAAAAGTATGGGCCTCTCGCGCCCCAATTCATTCCCGGATTGCAACTATATTATAGTGAAGGCAAATCTCTCAAGGAAATTGCTCCCTTGTTGGGAATGACAAGTTGGGATCAGGCGAGGCGAATATTGAATCCGGGAGAACTTCTCAGCAAAGTGCGCGTTTTAACTGTTAAGCATTTACTCGACAGTATTTTAAAAAAAGCCGAGGAAAAGGGTTTAACGAAAATTCCTCCAGAACCAGATTATCTAAAAACCTTAGCGGAACAGATTGAGGCTTTGGTGGATGAAGAAATTTTCACTGAAGCCGCAGAAGAAATGAGGGCGGGGAAAAGTCGTTCGATGGATAGTTTATACGCGCAGCAACTTCGCTTTTACTTAGTACAGTTTTGCATCAGTTCGTAGCTTTTTTTAACGCAGAGGGGAGGCAGCGCGTTGCGGTGAACCAGTGCTGTAGGCGGGTTTCCCGCGGTAGGCAACTGGTGAACCCGGAGGGGGGTTCCCCCCGTTGTAGCGACTGCCGTCACGCGGAGTAAGCGCAGAGGAACGCAGAGTTTTTTTGTTTTTTTAAATTTTGTACAGAGGATAATTGAATGAAAACAAGCAAAATTTTTGAGTTTATGGGACTATAAATGAGCCATAATTTCTTTAATCTATAATTGCTAATTGCCAAGCGATAAAGTTGTGTTTAATAACGTCTGTCTTCTGACAAAAGGAGTAAATAATGCATAACCGGCCGAATAATTTCACTGATTTGAGAATGTTGTTACCAGAGGAGATTTGGCTCGAACCGGAGTACTTTAACGAAGCAAGAGAAATTAGCAATCAAGTAGAAACCGAAGCCAAACGGTGGCAAACGTATATCAATGCACTGGGGCTATTTGGTTTTGAACATTGGGTAAGCGATCGCTTATCTAAGCAATTAATTCATCGAGATATTAGTAACATTGAAACTGTTGGTAATCTCCAGGTGAATGAGTTTAAAATTTGTCTCATTGCCACCGAACATTTACTGGATGAAGTGGTAAATATACCGCAAGATACTATTGAGGAACCAGAATTGGTAACTCATTTTTATGTAGTACTTGAGGTATTAGAAGAACAGGAAGAAATTATTATTAAAGGCTTTCTGCGGTATGACCAACTTGTAAATGATTTAAATAATTTTATTTTACAGGATGGTTATTATCAGATACCGTTATCTTTATTTGATGTAGAGCCAAATCACCTGTTATTCTACTGTCAATTCTTAGCAGCAGCAGCTATTCCTATACCTGTAGCCGCAACCACAACAAAGGTTGAAGCAAAATTACTGGGAAAACTGAAAGAAACCAGAATTAAATTAAGCCAATGGTTGCAAGGTGTCTTTGATGAAGGCTGGCAAACTATTGACACACTAATAAGTATGGAAGCTAGTTTAGCTTTGAGTACCAGAAATACCCAAGAGAGAGCTAAAAGATGCAAACTCATTAATTTGGGAATGGAAATCGGTAGTCAAACTGTAGTATTGCTGGTAAATATTACAGAAGATATTGAGGATAAATTAGCTATTTTAATACAGTTACATCCAACAGGAGGGGAAAGATATTTGCCGCCCAATCTCAAATTAACTTTGCAATCTAAAGCCGGGAAAACACTTCAGGAAGTGCAATCAAGAGGTTTAGATAATTACATTCAACTTAAACCTTTTAAAGGTGAACCAGGCAAACGCTTTACAGTTGAAATCAGCTTGAATGATGTCAGTCTTAAAGAAGATTTTGAAATATGAATGATGGACTATGACTATTATGATATATCTTATGTACCTCAAAGTGTGAAAATAAATTCCAGGCTCTGACCAGACGGAAAAGTTTACGTCTGGTCAAATTGTTAAATTTTGTAAATACGCAGAATTTTACATTTTTTAACAAATTCTGTGAAGAGAATAAATGTAGGGTTTAGGCTTAGCTCTGACTTTCGTTTATCACTAAAGTTGCGGCTATGGTACTAGATTTAGTGTCAGATATGACCTAAAGTAAGAATATCTATTATGTAAATTTATTTTCCCTTAAAAGATGCGAAAAACAGTAATTTCTGTGTGTAGCAAAGAATAATCCTTGCAACAGTTGAGCGCATCTTTTCATGAGTAAGTCAGTTGTCATCAATCTTGGAAATGGTGATTTATACAGCGGATTTCCTCGAATTACAGCCCAACTTTGGGCAGCAGGAAATCCACTTCCGGAGCAATTTATCGGTAGTTTGCCCGCAGCACCATATTTAATTGAACTGTATAGAAATTGGCAATCAATTTATCAAAGACTTTGCGATCGCGTCGCAATTAACCCCAGGCCTATTACTGTTCTCAACGAAAGCGATATTTACAGTAATTTGCGTTCTGGATTAGCACTAGAAGAAGACGATGAATTAGAAATCGACGAAGGCGGTATAACAAATGTCTCTGTTCTCACCTTCGAGCAAGTATGTCAACAATTACAAGAAGGTATTAATTCTTGGCTGAAATCTACCGAGTTTCTCAACATTGAACGAAAACTGCGCACCAAACTAGATCCAAAAGAAGAAATTCGGGTAATTCTGGAAACTAAAGATGATTGGCTACGACGCTTACCTTGGCATCGTTGGGATTTCTTTACTGATTATCCTTTAGCCGAAATGGCTCTTTCTAGATTAGAGTACAAACGTGCCCAATTCTCTAAACATCCTTCCAGAGATAAAATTAGAATTTTGGCAATTTTGGGTAACAGTCAAGGTATCGATTTAGAAGCAGAAGCCAAATTTCTAAATAGCTTAAAGGATGCAGAAGTTGTTTTTATTGTCAACCCTTCACGTCAGGAATTAAATACACAACTTTGGCATCCCGCAGGTTGGGACATCTTATTTTTTGCTGGTCACAGCCGCAGCGAAGGGGAAACGGGGCGAATTTACATTAATGAAAATCCCGAAAATAACAGCCTGACGATTGAACAATTAGAAGAAGCTCTCAAAAAAGCGATTGAAAATGGTTTAAAATTAGCAATATTCAATTCCTGTGATGGATTGGGATTGGCTCTAGCACTGGAAAAATTATCTATTCCTACAACTATTGTCATGCGGGAGCCAGTGCCGAATCAAGTTGCACAAGATTTCTTTAACTATTTTCTTTTTGCTTTCGCCCAACAGCGACTACCTTTATACGTTTCCGTACAGCAAGCACGTAGGCAATTACAAGGATTAGAGCATGATTTTCCTGGTGCAAGTTGGTTGCCTGTAATTTGTCAAAATCCAGCAGTAGAACCGCCAACTTGGCTGTCCTTGGGCGGAATTCCCCCTTGTCCCTACCGGGGATTATTTGCCTTCCAAGAAGAGGACGCACATCTATTCTTTGGACGGGAGGAGTTTACCTGTAATTTGGTGGCGACGGTGAAGAAAAAGCCATTGGTAGCTGTGGTTGGTGCGAGTGGAAGTGGTAAATCTAGTGTGGTATATGCCGGATTGGTTCCTCGCTTGCGCCAAGATAGTAATGTGCAATGGCAGATTGTCTCTTTTCGTCCGGGAAATAATCCTTTTGCAGCCTTAGCCGCAGCATTTGCCCCTCTAACCCCTCCCCTAACCCCTCCCCTATTAGGGGAGGGGAACACAAACACTCCCCCTTCCCTAGAAGGGAAGGGGGCCGGGGGGTTAGGTCTCACAACTGATGAAAATACTCACCGTCTCGCGGAACAGGAATTAGAACTAGCACTGCGCAAAGATGACAAAGCCTTATATAAAATCATCGAAAGCATTGTTCAGCAAAATTATGGCTCTCGCCTAGTACTCATAGCCGACCAATTTGAGGAACTTTACACCCTTTGTCCCCAGGAAGAACAAAAGCCGTTCTTAGATGCCTTGTTGAATGCTTGTAGTTACGCTCCCGCGTTTACTCTCGTTACAACTATGAGGGCTGACTTTTACGGTCATGCTCTATCTTACCGTCCCTTGAGCGATGCTTTACAGGGAGGAGTCCTCAACTTGGGGCCAATGAGTCGGGAAGAATTGCGATCGGCAATTGAAAAGCCTGCGGCGTCTATGCAGATATGCCTAGAAAAGGAGTTGACAAGTAAACTCATTTCTGATGTAGAAGGACAGCCAGGACGTTTACCTTTATTAGAATTTGCCCTAACGCAACTATGGTCAAAACAGAGAGATGGGCGGTTAACTCATCAGGGTTATGAGGAAATTGGCGGCGTAGAGGAAGCACTAGCTAACCATGCTGAGGCGGTGTATGCACAGTTGCACGAAATAGACCGAATTCGCGCCCAGCAAGTGTTTATGCAATTGGTGCGTTTGGGGGAAGAAACGGAGGCTACCCGCAGATTAGCGACTCGTGATGAGGTGAGGGAAGAAAACTGGGATTTGGTTACACAATTGGCTTCTTCCCGTTTGCTGGTGACAAACCAAAATTCCTGCACGGGTGAAGAAACGGTGGAAATTGTCCATGAGGCGTTGATTAGAAGTTGGGGACGCCTAGGACGTTGGCTGCAAATTGATGGTGAATTTCGCTATTGGCAAGAGCAACTACGGGCGTCAATACGTCAGTGGGAAAGTACTGGTAAAGATGAAGGAGCATTGTTACGAGGTAAACCCCTGACAGATGCAGAATATTGGTATACCACACGCCCTAATGAACTAAGTTCCGGGGAGAGAAGCTTTATTGAGCTTTCTTTGGAACTGCAAGAGCGTGAAAATAACAAGAAAAAGCGCAGGCGGCAAATTTTTCTCTCTGGTTTGGTTGGTGGTTTGGTGTTGGCTTTGGGTTTGGCTGGGTTAGCTTGGTGGCAAGGACAGAAAGCACGTATTAGCGAAGTCAAAGCTATCAGTGAATCCTCGGAAGCACTTTTGAGTTCAGAGCAAGATTTTCAGGCGCTCATAGAAGCAATCAGAGCGAAGCTAAAACTGCAAAATTTAGTTGGGGTAGACACAGACACCCGCAATAATGTGTTCAAAACGCTACAAAAGGCAGTGTACCGAGTTGTTGAATTTAACACCTTGTCAGGGCATGATAAATCGGTTTGGGCAGTTGCATTCAGTCCTGATGGTAATACAATCGCCTCGGCAAGTGCAGACAAAACCGTTAACCTCTGGAGTCGGGATGGTAGATTGTTGAACACCCTCAAAGAGCATAAAGATGAGGTTTGGGCAGTTGCATTCAGCCCTGACGGTAATACAATAGCCTCGGCAAGTCAGAATGGCATCGTGAAACTCTGGAGTAAAGATGGTAAATTACTTAACACCTTACGAGGATATAGTAAAGGAGTTTGGGCAATTGCATTCAGCCCTGACGGTAATACAATTGCTTCGGCAAATCAGGATGGTACTATCAAGCTCTGGAGTAGAGATGGCACATTGCTGAATACCATTACAGGACATAGTACTGGAGTTTGGGCAGTTGCTTTTAGCCCCGATGGTAATACAATTGCTTCAGCTTGTGATAATGGCACGATCAAACTCTGGAATCGCAATGGTGTAAAACTTTCTACCTTAAAAGGACATACAGGTGCGGTTCGATCGCTTGCCTTCAGTCCCGATAGCAAAATGATAGCCTCGGCAAGTGTAGATAAAACTGTCAAACTTTGGAGTCGCGACGGTATCAATCTAAAAACCCTTAAAGGGCATAGTGATGCAGTTTCGTCAGTAGGTTTCAGTCCTGATGGCTATACAATTGCCTCAGCAAGTTATGACAATACTATCAAACTTTGGAGTTTAGATGGCAGAGTTTTGACCACTTTCAATGGTCATAGCGATCGCATTAGGGGAGTTGCTTTTAGTCCCGATGGTAAGACTCTAGCCTCAGCGAGTGAGGATAAAACTGTCAAACTCTGGAATCTTGATCACACCTTGCTTCGCACCCTCATAGGACATGACAATGGGGTAATTGGAGTGCGTTTCAGCCCTGATGGTAAGTTAATTGCTTCGGCTTCTGATGATAAAACTGTTAAAATCTGGAATCGAGATGGCAGATTGCTCTTGACTTTCAGGGGTAACAATCATGAAGTTTTGGGGGTAGATTTTAGCCCTGACAGTCAGACAATAGCCTCAGCAAGTTGGGGCAAAAATATCAAACTCTGGAAAATTGACGGTACTTTGCTTAGAACTTTAAAAGGGCATAAAGGTGCTGTTTGGGGAGTGGCGTTTAGTCCTGATGGTAAGGTTATCGCCTCAGCGAGTGTGGATAAAACTGTCAAACTTTGGAATACTAATGGTAGGGAACTTCGCACCCTCAAAGGTCATAGTGATGAGGTTAGAGCAGTTACTTTTAGTCCCAATGGCAAAATGATAGCCTCGGCAAGTCTCGATGGTAATGTCAAACTCTGGAATCTTGATGGTAGTTTGCTTCGCACCATTAGAGTAGATAAAAGTTCTGTACTGGGATTATCTTTCAGTCCCGATGGTAAGATGATAGCCTCAGCTAGTTTGAACTCTGATCAGAATGTTAAACTCTGGAAGATTGACGGTACTTTCCTTAGAACTTTCAAAGGGCATAACAACGGAGTTAGGGGAGTGAGTTTCAGTCCTGATGGTCAAACAATTGCTTCAGCTGGTGGAGACAACACCATCAAACTCTGGAAAATTGACGGCACATTACAGCAAACTCTGAGAAGACATAGCAAAGGAGTCAGGCAAGTGTCTTTCAGTCCCGATGGTAATATGATTGCCTCGGCAAGTGAAGACAAGACTGTGATTTTGTGGAATAAAGAACGTATTCTCCATCTTGATCCACTGGTATACGGCTGTAACTGGGTGCGCGATTATCTGAAGAATAATCGTAATTTTGATGAGAGCGATCGCCATTTATGCGATCGGGTTGGTAATCAATAAACCACCCTAGACGCAGAGAACAAAGAGAGAGTTTAAACGCAGAGGGGAGGCAGCGCGTTGCGGTGAACCAGTGCTGTAGGCGGGTTTCCCGCCGTAGGCAACTGGTGAACCCGGAGGGGGGTTCCCCCCGTTGTAGCGACTGCCGTCACGCAGAGGGAAACGCAAAGGAACGCAGAGTTTTATGTTATGAATTTGTGCAATTGTGTAGTAATGTGTGAGGAGCGATTATTTTTGTTCAGATATCATTTTAATTTTACTTGCTGCTGTTGTTGCCTTTTCTCGTGCTTGTTGAACATTAGCACCTTTGGCTAAAGCTACGCCCATGCGTCGGTATGGATGAGCATTTGGTTTACCAAATATTCTAATGTCTACATCTTTTTCTGATAAGGCTTCTGCTACACCGGTATAAGAAATTTTATCTAATTTTTCGGAAGCTAAAATTACAGCACTGGCAGAAGCTCCTAACTGTTCTATATTGGGAATGGGTAAACCTAAAATAGCTCTTAAATGTAGTTCAAATTCATTCAAATTTTGTGAGATTAAAGTTACCATTCCTGTATCATGAGGTCTAGGGGAAAGTTCTGAGAAAATTACCTCATTTTGGGTAATAAAAAATTCAACTCCAAAAATTCCTGCTCCACCTAAAGCATCAGTAACTTTTGTTGCGATATCTTGCGCCTCTACTATCATTTTTTCAGAAATTTCTGCTGGTTGCCAAGACTCTTGATAATCACCTCTTTCTTGACGATGACCGATAGGAAGACAGAAAATAGTCGGAGCATTCCACTGCTTAATTGTCAGTAAAGTAATCTCAATTTCAAAATTAATAAACTCCTCAACAATGACCTTTTGGCTATCACCTCTCGAACCAGCGATCGCATAATTCCAAGCTTGCTCAACCTCTCCCCTATTTTTAACAACAGATTGACCTTTTCCCGAAGAAGACATCACAGGTTTGACAACATTAGGAAACCCAACTTCATGACTAACAGCAATCAACTCATCTAGAGAAGAAGCATAACCATATTTAGCAGTTCTGATTCCTAACTCTTTACATGCCAAATCTCTAATTCTATCGCGATTCATAGTATAGTTAGTCGCCGCCGCCGTTGGAATAACCTTAATACCTCTTTCTTCAAACTCCAGCAATTTTTCTGTTCTAATTGCTTCAATTTCCGGTATAATAAAATCAGGCTGATGTTTCTTAACAACCTCTTCCAAATCATCAGCACTCAACATGGAAATAACTTCTGAACAATCAGCAACTTGCATGGCTGGAGCATGAGCATAGCGGTCAACAGCAACCACATAATTACCCAAACGTTGAGCAGCAATAACAAATTCCTTACCCAGTTCTCCCGAACCCAATAACATTAACTTTTGGGGTAACTTAATAGAACTATTCATTAATCTCCTCATTATTATCTCAATAAAAAACTCTATTTATTTGCCTACTTTGCGTCTCTGTAGTTAATTATTTTACTCATTTTCTCACAAATAAATTAAAAGAACACAGAGGAAAAATTCACAGAAAATTTTACAATTCATTTAGCAATACTATAGCACCACGAAATCGTAAATCCTGACGCTGAGTTTCTGTCAACCCAACTCCCTCGCCAAACTCACACCCATCAACCAAAGCATCTAACCAAATAGTTTCATTCAAAGTAGCACCCATTAAACTTGCATTTCTCAAATCAGCACCCGTTAAATTAGCAAAAATCAAATCAGCATTTACCAAACTACTTCCTCTTAAAATTGCACCTGATAAATTTCCCCGAATAAAATTTACACCATCTAAAACTAAACCAGATAAATCTGCTCCCATCAAATTAGGAAACTTTAACTGATGAGGATTTTGTAAAAATCGACTTACACAAACTACATTTGCTTCATTAAGGCGCATTTTAGTCAAGAAATCATAACGCGCAATACCAAGTTTTTTAAGAATCTGCAAACGTTCATCAGGATTTTGTTCTAAAAACCGAATAGCATTGTAATGGAAGTTTTGAGTGAGACGATTTAGCATAATTATCAATTTTTAATAATACTTTTAATGTTTAAATATTTGCCGATATTTTTTGAGTGTAGCTAGGGAAAGACTTTTGTTATCATCGGGCAAGTAGGGCGATAAATACTATATAATTACCAGCACGGTTGTCAAAACATCCGGAAACGTAAGAATATTACTTGTAGACAAAGGCAGTTACAGCCTTTGTCACAGAAGTGAAAATGAGAAGAATAAGTATACCGTATAATTTTAAAGGCCGCACGCTGAAAATAATAATCGGCTTAGGAGTAATTTCACTAGCGTTATTTACCTTCTTTTTGGTTGATATTTTCAGAGCGAGAGTTATAGATATTGAGAATGCAAATAAAATTTTAGCAGAGAAAAGCAAACAAGAGAATAATTCTTTTGGTATTTCTAAAGTTACTTTCCAACAGGGTTCCAATGACAAAGGACTTGATTTAAGATGTTTATCATGGTCTTCCAAGCAATTATCCAGTGGCTGGAGTGACGAAATCGACCAACGCAAAGACCATGACTTTTTTATAGATTATTATATACCTTCAGGTAAAAAAGCAATTATCTGTGCAACACCTGCACTCTCGGCTTCACTAGCTGTACATCCCAAGAAAAGGTTTTTATATGAAGTGTCTAAAATCAGTTTAGATGATGGGTTGTATGTGCGGATTGTAATCGGACTTTCTGAAAGCAGAGAATTCTGTAAGTCGGTGACAGGTAAGGTTACTTGTATGAATTCTATTTTAGGGCAACAAGCAATAGTTAAGTATGAGCCTTAGAAATAGTTATAATTAACGAACCGCCAAGAAGGCAAGAAAGAAAGATTGAGAGAGTTGTATAGATTATTTAGGGATTGCTATGTGTTGCATTAAAAGCCATTTGCCAAAAATCTTTTTCTAATTTTGCTATATTTAAGAAGGCTGCTTCGGCTTGTTTTTGAATGTTTTCTGAAGCTGGTTGTAATACTTCGTCTGCTTGCTGTTCTAAAAGTTTTACATATTCTGTAAAATCAGGGTTTCCCCATCTATCTGCAAATTCATTGTAGGGTGCAGGCATCACACCTGGCAATTGCCAACCTTGATTGTAAGCTAATTCTATTGCCCATAGTGCTGTTGCTTGGACTGGATAAGGTGTGTCAGCAAGACTGTGCATATATTCACAGTATTCTATACAGGTTGGTTGTTTTTCTGTATTGAGATTAAGTTGTCTTTGGGTTGCTTTTTCTTGAAACCAATTCAGTTCTTCTTTTAGGGCGGCTAATCCTCCGAGTATAACATTAAAATGATGAGGAGGTGCGCTGGCTAATACTCTTCCTACCATCCGCGTAAATTCTATAACGAACAGGTAATCTTGCACTAACCATGTGTTAAATTGCTGAGGTTGAATTGTACCTAATTTACACTGTTGCAGAAACGGATGTATAGTAGCTGCGTGCCAAATTTGAGTATGGTTGAGTAGTAGTTTTGTACAAGTGAAAGTCATATGAATTTTGGATTTTAGATTTTGGATTAGACTTATTGCAAAAATCAAGATAATGGTTATTAAAACCACAGATAGACAATAAATAAAAGTTTTTCCTCTGTCTTCCCCCCTTGTAGGGGGGAATGAGGGGGGTGGACACAGATTATTCATCTGTGTTTATCTGTGTCCATCTGTGGTTAATTTTTCTGAAAATACACTTTTGTACGAGGTTTATTGTAGTTAAGAGCTTGAAAATAATTTTCAGAAATTTAGTTTGTTTTTAACTTACTTAAGCTATTAGTCCAAAATTTACTCAAGTTTCCTATAAATCCATCTCAGCTAATTCTAACCAGCGTTCCGTTGCCTTATCAATGGCTTGTTTCAATTCTTCTACTTGTTCGTAAAGTTTTTGCACTTGCGTGTAATTTCCTGGTGGTACATTCGCCATTGCTTTCTCAGCTTCTGCTTTGTCGGCTTCTAATTGGGCAATTTTACCTTCTAAT
The DNA here is from genome assembly GCA_051861145.1 of Nostocaceae cyanobacterium. GTDB lineage: Bacteria > Cyanobacteriota > Cyanobacteriia > Cyanobacteriales > Nostocaceae > JBHYDF01. Next base: position 25,882 of record JBHYDF010000014.1, on the reverse strand, counting down.
TCTTCATATTCGCGCCTTTCCCAAGTTGATAATCTCCGCCGCTTTTTGTTCTCTGTTTCTTTCGGTTGAGAGTCTACTTTTTCTGTCTCGACATTTTTCGGTTTTTCCTTGGTATTACTCGCTGCTTGCTGCTTTTCTTCCTCTGCTTTCTTGTAATCCAGATAAACTGAGTAATTACCAGGATATTGTCTGATATTTCCTTCTGCTTCCAAAGCAAAGATTGTGTCTATGGTGCGGTCGAGAAAATAGCGATCGTGAGATACTACAATTACACAGCCGTTAAAGTCTTCTAAATATTCTTCTAGTACCGCCAAAGTCTGGACATCTAAATCATTCGTGGGTTCGTCTAATATTAAAACATTTGGCGCACTCATGAGAACACGCAATAAAAATAACCGCCTTTTCTCACCACCAGAAAGTTTATAAATGGGTGCATACTGCTGGTTTCCTGGAAAGAGAAATCTCTCTAACATTTGCGAAGCAGTAATTCTACTACCGTCAGCTGTTTGGACGTATTCCCCTACTTCTTTGATATAATCAATTGCACGCTGATTCTCGTTCAACGCTGCAAGTAATTCTTCCGAATGTTGGTCAAAATAGCCGATGTGAATGGTAGCACCAATTTCCACATTACCAGAATCTGGTTGCACTCGCCCGGTGATAATATCCATTAATGTCGATTTACCCGCACCGTTACCGCCAATAATTCCAATGCGGTCTTCTCGACTAAATTCGTAGGTAAAATCTTTAATTAAGGTGCGTCCGTTGTAGGCTTTGGATATATTATTAACTTCAATAACTTTTTTACCAATACGGCGACTAGGTGTAGAAATATCTACTTTACCTTGAGCTTGTTTAAACTCAGTCGCTTGCATGTCGCTAATGCGTTCAATTCTAGCTTTTTGTTTGGTACTTCTGGCTTTCGGGCCTCTTTTTAACCATTCCAACTCGCGCCGCAATACGCCTTGAAATTTCCGCTGGCTACTAACGGCTGATTCTTCGGCTTGAGCTTTCTTTTCTAGGTAATATGAATAGTTACCAGAATAGGTGTAAATGTCGCCTCTGTCTATCTCAATAATCCGGTTGGTGACGCGATCCAAAAAATAGCGATCGTGTGTTATCAGTAAAAGTGCGCCGCGATAACGCTGTAAATAACTTTGCAACCACTCGACAGAATTTGCATCTAGATGGTTTGTCGGTTCATCCATTAATAATAAATCTGGTTCTGATAGCAAAGCTGTTGCTAAAGCGATGCGTTTACGATAGCCTCCTGATAATGTACCAACACGAGCGTTAAAATCTGTTATTCCTAATTTGGAAAGAATTATTTTGGCGTTGGTTTCTAGTTCCCAAGCAACCGTCGCATCCATTTGCTGGGTGACGGTAGATAGGCGGGACATTAACTGACTATTTTCTGGCTCGTGAGCAAGTTTATCAGAAATTTCTTCATACTCACGCACCAAAGCCATTTTTTCGCCACTATCAGCAAAAACTTGCTCTAAAACTGTATGATTTTCATCTACGTCTGGTTGCTGGGGGAGATATTCAATCTTTGCAGCGGAGTTGGTTAAAATTTGACCGTCATCAATTGGTTCTAGTCCGGCTATCATTTTTAATAATGTAGATTTGCCAGAACCGTTTGTGCCTATTAAGCCAACTTTATCTGTAGCATCTAGACTAAAGCTGGCATCTTTGAGTATTTCCTTAATGCCAAAATCTTTTTTGATTGATTGTAGCGTAATAAGACTCATAATTTTTCAAAGTTAGGAGTTAGGAGTGAGGAGTTAGGAGTTAAGAGTGAGGAGTGAGGAGTGAGGAGTTAAGAGTGAGGAGTTATAAATTAATAATTAGACTTCTCTGAAAAAGAATATAAAAGCCTTATATAGTCAGAGTCTATATCCCATTTCTGGAGATGTCTACTTTTAATTTCTATGCAGATTCTCTGTATTCTTCACTCTTAATTCCTAACTCCTAACTCCTAACTCCTCACTCCTAACTCCTAACTCCTAACTATTTATGCAAATAAATCCAGAGGAAGATGTCCGAACATTTCGTTTATTCCTTCTGGAGAGTAAGATTGGCAAGATACCAAGACACCGCGATGATGTCCAAAATAAGAATCAATATGGCACACGCCGTTTTTGCCGTTTAATTTGATATAAACTGGCCCTTCAATTGACGGTAAATTCCTTGGTGGCTCATATCCTAAAGCTAAGGAATAAGTTTTCATCGCCAGCATTCCTTCTGCTTCTGTGTCAGCGCAAATTCCTAAGATTTTATAATCGGAAAGGCTGGCAAATAATAGTAGAGCCTCACGTATTACTTTCTTTTCTGATGACTTGATTTTTGGTGCTATGTCTACACAATTGAATTTATTCAGAATTTTTTTGGCTTCGGCAATTGTGAGATTGGTTTGATTTGGGCTTGTCATATATCGGCTTATTATCTAGTCGGTGTATGCTTGAGTTTTTGAGATGGATATTGACTACTCTATATATTTACAATAGGCTTAATCCTGCATATTACTCAGATTAAATAGAAAAGGTACACTACTTTGGGAGTCTTTTCCCATCACCATAACTCTTGGCATCTGCGCGCCGCCACTTTTCCAAGCTTCTATTGCTTCTTTTTGCAGAACTAATTGTCCACCTTGAGCTTTTAATGTCTCTGCCAAAAGTCTTTGCGCTTCCGCTTTTCCTTTGGCTCGATTTATTTCTGCTTGTGCTTCTTGTTCGGCTTCTCGCGCTACATAAACTGCTCTTTGTGCTTTTTGTTCAGCTATTTGTTTCTCCTCAACTGCTCTCGCAAATTCTGGAGAGAAAGTTAGGTCAACTACACTAGTATCTAACACAATTATCCCATATTTATCTAGGCGTTGCCCAAGCGCCAGATCGAAATCTTCCTTGAGGTCATTTCTTTTGGTAATCGACTCTTCTACTGTTCTCCTCGCCGCAGCAATTTTGAAGGATTCCTGAGTTTGAGGAGCGATGATTTTTGAAACAATATTCTCTAAGGTTCCCTGTTTCCTTCTAATTTCAACTACCTCTTGTGGATCAATACGGAAGTTAATGGCAAACTTAGCTGATAATTCCTGCAAATCTTTTGTGGCACTTTGAGCAGGTATTTCATATTTTTGCACCGTTACATCATATACATCTACTTTAGAGATAAATGGCGGTTTGATATGAATACCTTCTAATAATGCTCCATCTCTGGCTTTTCCCAAGATGCTTAGGACTCCTGCTTCTCCTGGATTAATAATAATAAAGGAATTTAGCGTCAAAATCACAAGTATTGCCGCTACAATTCCTCCGACTACGCTTTGCCAACTACCTATTTGCTGATTTTTCAACTCCTCTTCTCCTTTGTCATCGTTATATATATCTTGCTTTATGGTGACACGTCTATACTCGCAAATGTGGTAAGATGCTTTTTCACGCGATCGCTAACGACTGTAACTGTGTTAAGAAAACGTCGGGTTTCGGTGCATCCCCTCAAGCGTCTACTGAACTATGGACACCAGTACCGCCAACAAATCTGGCAAGCTACTGCTTGTTCTATCCTCAATAAGCTTTTCGACTTAGCGCCGCCAGGGTTAATTGGCATAGCGGTGGATGTTGTAGTAAAGCAGCAAGATTCTATCATTGCCCAGTTGGGTGTCAAAGATATTTTTGGACAATTTTTAATACTTTCTTTCCTGACTGTCATTACTTGGATTCTAGAATCTATTTTTGAATATGCCTATGCTAGACTTTGGCGCAATTTGGCGCAAAATATCCAGCATGATTTACGTCTGGATGCGTACCAGCATTTACAAGAACTAGAATTAGCATATTTTGAAGAACGCAGCACTGGCGGTTTGATGTCTATCCTCAGTGATGACATTAACCAGTTGGAACGTTTTTTAGATGTGGGAGCAAATGATATTCTCCAAGTTCTGACAACTGTATTAATCATCGGTGGTGCTTTCTTTATTTTCGCTCCAAGTGTGGCATGGATGGCAATGTTACCCATACCTTTTATTCTCTGGGGAACTTTTGCTTATCAAGATGTGCTTGCACCCCGCTATGCTGATGTACGCGAACAGGTAGGTTTACTCAATTCTCGTCTGGCAAATAATTTAAGCGGTATTACTACTATAAAAAGTTTCACTGCTGAGGATTATGAAATTTCGCGCTTGTCTGGAGAAAGTGAAGCATATCGCCGCAGTAATTCTAAAGCTATCAAACTTTCTGCTGCCTATGTTCCTCTGATTCGGATGTTAATTTTAATCGGTTTTACCGCTTTACTATTCTATGGCGGTTTGGCAGCAGTTCGAGGGACTATTTCTGTAGGTGTCTACAGCGTTTTAATCTTTTTAATTCAGCGAATGCTATGGCCTTTAACCAGATTAGGCGATACTTTTGACCAATATCAACGAGCAATGGCTTCTACAAATCGAGTCATGAATTTACTAGATACTCCTATTGCTATCCATCCAGGAAATATAGCATTACCTGTAGAAGAAGTTCGCGGGGAAGTGGAATTTAAAAATGTCACTTTCGCTTACCAAGATAGATTACCAGTCATCAAAAATCTATCTTTACATATTCCCGCCGGAAAAACCATTGCCGTTGTCGGTTCTACGGGTTCTGGTAAAAGTACTTTAGTGAAACTTTTATTGCGGCTTTATGAATTGCAATCGGGAACAATTACTCTAGATAGTATTGATATCCAAAAGCTAAAATTACGAGATTTACGCCGCTGCATCGGTTTAGTCAGTCAAGATGTATTTTTATTTCATGGGACTGTTTCAGAAAACATCGCCTATGGAACCTTCGACGCCACAAATGAAGAAATCATTACTGCGGCTAAAATTGCCGAAGCACACGAATTTATTACGCAATTGCCCCAAGGTTATGAGACAATTGTCGGGGAACGTGGACAAAAATTATCTGGTGGACAACGCCAACGAATTGCGATCGCTCGCGCTGTCCTCAAAAATCCACCAATCCTGATCCTAGATGAAGCCACGTCAGCGGTAGATAACGAAACAGAAGCAGCAATTCAGCGTTCCTTAGAAAGGATAACAGTAAACCGGACAACGATCGCGATCGCGCACCGTCTTTCTACTATCCGCAATAGCGATCGCATTTATGTGATGGAATACGGAAAATTTGTCGAATCCGGAACTCATGAAGAATTGCTGGAGAAAAATGGAGTTTATACAAGTCTGTGGCGGGTACAGTCAGGTTTAAAATAAGTCTCACGCAGAGTCGCACCAGGCGCAGAGAGATTCTTTGCGTCTTTGCGCCTCTGCGTGAGATTATTTTATTAATCACAAATCCAAAATCCAAAATCCAAAATCCAAAATTGATATGATGTTTGGTACTACCCAACCTGATTCACCAGAGAATAAATGGCGTCGCCAGTTGGATCAATTTGTCAAAGCGCATCAGCTAGAGTTGGCGGCGCTGTCTTGGGGTTTGTGGTTAGAAAATGGTGACAGCAAAGGTAGTATCGGTATTGATTTGCAACCAAAACCGCATTTTGTTTATTGTCCTAAAGAAGCGATAGAAAATTTAAATGGGAGAGTAGACAATAGACTTCAGGAAATTTTGGGACTTGTGGAACATCACAAACCTGAAGTAGAAGTTTTAATGATAGGCATTGCTAAAGACCAAATCAAGTTAATTCATTATGAACCGCAACCAGCACCACCAACTTGTTTTGAGCAAGTAGGTAAAGATGTGGATGGTTTATTAGATATACTCGAACAACGCCTGAGTGAAAGAATAGAGAGGGAGTGGGGAGTAGGGAGTAGGGAGTAGGGAGTAGGGAGGAGTAATTTTGGTGTTGCTGAATTTGAGGATAAATTTTTTTGAATCTCACGCCAAGACGCAAAGCCGCAAAGATTTTCTTGGAGTCTTGGCGTGAGCTTTTTATATTTAATGTCAGCAACGCCGTAATTTTTATTAGAGCTTTTGCAAAAGTCTATTTTTAATAAATCTACCACAGATGGACAATAAATAAAACTTTGTCCTCTGTCTTCCCAAGCCAGTGCGTTGCTCTGGTCGAGAGAGTTGTAGCAACTGCCGTCGCGTTGTAGCAACTGGCGTCCCGTTTCGGGGGATAGAGGGGGGTGAACACCGATATCTGTGTCTACCCCCCTCATTCCCCCCGTTTCGGGGGGAAGACAGAGGAAAAACTTTTATTTATTGTCCATCTGTGGTTGCAATTAACCTAGATGCTGATTTTTGCAAGAAGACTACTCCCCACTCCCTATTCTCAGAAAAAGTACCTTGGTTGGGTACTGTAAATTTTTAATACTTGTTGCCATACTGAAATAGAAGCCTGTTAAGGTTATTTAAAATACTAGCAATTTAACCGAAAACCCTCATAGAACTGCATTATAGCTTGAAACTACACTACCTACAAGAAATCTTTTAGCCAAGAAATAAATTTCTTGCTATGTAGAGACGCGACGCCAGTCGCTACAACGGGGGAAACCCCCCTCCGGGTTCACCAGTTGCCTACGGCGGGAAACCCGCCTACAGCACTGGTTCACCGCAACGCGCACAGCGAGAATTTCGCGTCTCTACAAACCCGTTAAAAACTCTTGTTTTAGTTAGCTTCTAGCTAACTTAAGCTTTAAGCGCGAATTTTAATTCAGCGTTTAACAAATGTCCTCTTCCTACCGAAATAAACGTCCACAACGCTTGCAAAGAAAATTCTTACCCCATATTTTCCCCCTTTCACCAAACCGTATTACCCCTTGGGAAAAACCTGTCCAAAATTGCCCAGCCTTGGTCACGAGGCGGTGTTTTACCGCTGAAAAAATTATTTTTTAGCGGTAAAACCGCCTCGTGACCCCCCTCGCAAAAGGCTATCCTACTTAATTATTTGATGAAGGCTGGGCAATTTTGGATAACTTTATGAAAGCCCTACTCCCCACCTTCGGAATTAAAAATGAAAAATGTAAAATTAAAAATTTATTCAATCCAATTTTTAATTTTTAATTTTTAATTTTTAATTGAGCGAAGCGTTGTCCCCACTCCCTCTTTTAAAAGACAGGAAGTAAAATTATGTCTACTTCTCCCCAACAATACCCAGATAACGTCAAAGCAGCGAAAAAGTTTAAACAATTCCAGCAAACCCCAACGGTGGTGAAGCGTCCAACCTGTAAGGTACGTTCTTCTGGTTGGGTAGTCAAGCGACTTATCAAGGTGCTGACTAAGCCGATTAAATCTATTTTCCGTCCAAAGGTTGTCGATATTGGAACTATTTCGACTTCGATTCCCAGCCAAAGCTTTGTCTTAGGAAATTTTACCATTAATTGGCAAGGTAGCGATACACTCAAGCCGTATTTCTACATCAATCACGCAGACAACCCAGAAAAGTTAGTATGGTACACTCCTGCTGGTCAAAACTTCGTTGCTGGTGCTAATATCCATTTACAAATTATCGAGGAACGCGGTTCGATAGAGATTGATGAAAACAAAAAGTTACAGTTTCAGCATCAAACCGTTGACTACATTGAGCAAGCTGAAGATACACTAGTCTTTTACGGTCGCCTCCAAGGTTCGCAATCTCAAGGTGAGGATGTACAATACGCGCTTTTGTTGAGAGTTTCTGATGCAAAACAGCTTGATTTTGACCTGCACATCCTTGGAGATAGAGTAAATTTAGCTCAGTTTCGCTTTGCAACCTCGGCTGATGAACATTTTTACGGTTTTGGGGAACAGTTTTCCCGAATTGATTGTAAAGGTTATGAAGTGCCGATTGTTTGTGAAGAAGGCGGAATTGGTCGGGGTGATCCTGGTCCGAAAGCTCTCAATGTGCTGGGTGTGGCGGGGGAAATGTTCTCGAGTTATGCACCTGCACCTCATTTTATCACAAGTAAAGGGCGATCGCTCTTTCTCACCAATACTGAACCTTCAGTATTCGATTTGCGGGAAGAAAACACAGCCAGTGTGAGAATTTTTTCCAACCGAATGCAGGGGCGAATTCTTGTCGGTGATACACCCCTTGACTTGATTGAATTATATACCCAACACGCCGGACGTATGCCAGCCCTGCCCGATTGGGTGAATTCGGGTGCGATCGTCGGAATGCAGGGAGGGACAAAAATAGTACGTTCTGTTTGGGAAAAACTACGCGCCTTCGACACCCCCATCGCTGGTTTCTGGTTACAAGATTGGGTTGGACAACGCAGAACCGCGATCGGCAAACAATTGTGGTGGAATTGGCAGCTAGATGAAAATACTTATCCTGGCTGGAAAGATTTAGTAGCAGATTTAGCACAAGAAGGAATTGCCGTTGGTGTTTACGTCAACCCCTTCTTAGTCAATCCTCCCGCAGAACAGGTACAGGGACGACGCAACCTTTACAAAGAAGCTGAGGAAAAGGGCTTTTTGGTAAAGAATGAAGAGGGAGAGATATATCTAGTTCCCAATACAGATTTTTCCGCTGCTTTGGTTGACTTGAGTAACCCCAATGCCCGCGAGTGGTTTAAGGATATTATCAAGTCAGAGATGCTGAGCAAGGGTGCGAAATTTTGGATGGCTGATTTTGCCGAAGCCGCGCAGTTTGATGGTAAATTCTATTCTGGAGAATCAGGACTTAGCTATCATAACCAGTACCCGGTTGATTGGGTAGAAGTAAACCGGGAAGCGATTCAAGAAGCAGATAGAGAAGGCGAAGCATGGTTTTTCAACCGCGCTGGATATCTTAAGACTCCTCTCTACAGTACAAGTATGTGGTTAGGCGACCAAAATGTAACTTGGAAAGAAAACGATGGTATGCCCAGCGCTCTTAAAGGTTTAATTAGTGGTGGGATATCAGGCTTTAGCATTAATCACAGCGATATCGGTGGATACACGAGTATTGCCTATCCCATTTTGATAAATTTAGGTATTGGCTTCAAGCGTTCTCGAGAACTTCTCTACCGGTGGATGGAGATGAACGCTTTTAGTGCTGTGTTCCGCACCCATGAAGGTAATCAACCAGATGCAAATGTGCAATTTTTTACTGATGATGAAACCTTAGCTACTTTCAGTTACTGGGCTAAAGTCTATGCAGCATTCGCAGGCTATCGGCGAAAATTGATGGCGGAAGCTACAACTAAAGGATACCCGCTAGTTCGTCATCTCTTCCTGCACTATCCCGAAGATATTCAGGTTTACGATATAGAAAATGAGTTTCTTTTGGGAAGTGAGTTCCTAGTAGCACCAATTTTAGAACAAGGTGCGAAGAGTGTCAATGTTTATTTTCCGGCTGGTAAATGGGTTCATTTGTGGAGTGGTAATATTTACGGGAATTCTGCACAGGGAGAGTATGAAAAAATATCTGCTCCCCTTGGACAACCTCCGGTATTTTATCGTCAAGGTTCCGAAGATGCTCAGGCTGTTTTGGACGCGCTGAAGGAAAAGGGTTTAATTGAGTCTCGCTCTTTATAAGAGTTTATATGTGAAAATCTCACGCAGAGCCGCACCAGGCGCAGAGAAAACTTTGCGGCTTTGCACGCCAGTCGCCTGCGGAGGGAAACCCTCCAAAGAGCGCTGGCTCGTCTTTGCGTGAGATTAAGAAATTCAAGAATGCTTGAAATAAGATAGTTACTTGTAGAGTTAGATCGCGATCGCGCTCATAATTCTCAAGCTTGCTTGTCTCTATATTTGCAAACTAACATCAGAGTAAATACTTATAACCATCAGATATCAAGATTTCAGTAAATTGCCTTTCTTGAGATCACAAAATTCCTCATGATTTCCTCATTTTCTTTTTTTAAAGTTCCTGGAAGGCTATTCTTCAATCGAGAGGTTTATGATGATAATTTTGTATATTTCAATTGCAAATTACTACTCAGATTTCGCTGGAATTGTATATAAATCTTAATAGACAGACTGGATGTTAAATAAAATTTACAAAATCTTTTTTAGATTGCAGAAAAATTTGTAATTGCTTTATAAAAATTGTGCAAGAGGGGTATAATATTATATGAAAATTTTGCTAATAGAAGATAATGAGTGTACAGCTTCAACAATTTCCAAATTACTCACTGACCATCATTATGTGGTAGATACCACAAACGACGGTCAAACTGGGTTAAAATTAGCAAAAGCATATGATTATAACCTAATATTGTTGGATGTGGTTCTTCCAGGATTGGATGGGATTAGTATTTGTCGCCAACTGCGCACCCAAGGTTATGAAGTACCAATTCTCATGCTAACTGTTCTCGACAGCAGCACAGACAGAGTTATGGGCTTAGATGCTGGTGCAGATGATTATGTGATCAAGCCCTTTGATTTTTTAGAGTTAACTGCTAGAGTCCGCGCTTTACTGCGGCGCGGGAGGACGATGTTACCAGAGGTATTAAGCTGGGAAAACTTAAAGTTGGATTTGATTACCAGGGAAGTTAGCTATAACGATAAACGTCTACGCCTCACGCCGAAAGAGTATGGTTTACTAGAACTTTTGCTCAGAAATCCGCACCGAATTTTTAGTCGTAGTGCCATACTAGACCTTGTTTGGCCTGTTAACGAATTTCCAGGAGAGGAAGCTGTTACAACCCAAATTAAGGGTTTGCGACAAAAGTTAAAAGCAGCCGGTATCACCCAAGATTTGATTGAGACAGTTTATGGATTGGGCTATCGACTCAAAGAGGAAAGGCGCAAACCAGGAAACAAAGTTGCAAAATTTAATCTTAAAAAAAAATCCCAAATTATTCCCACTCCTCCACTCTCCTCGAGAGTTTCATGTTCTCAATCCCTGATTGATGCCGAAACAGAGGTTTTGGCTATAGTTGCACAGAAGAGGGAAGAATTTAAAGATAGCCTCAACCAACAGATTGAATTATTTGAGCAGGCGATCGCTTTCCTGGCTAATCATGGAACTTTGGATCACCCACTGCGTCAGCAAGTGAAAGCAGAAGCACATCGCTTAATTGGTTCACTGGGGTCTTTGGGTTTACCTGAAGGTTCAGAAGTAGTACGACAAATTGATAATTTACTCCAGAATCACACGACTGCGGATCAAAATGTTGCGCTACAGATAAAAAAATTGGTGGATTTCTTGTGGCAAATTGTTAATGGTCATTAGTCATTGGTCATTAGTCATTGGTCGAATGGCGTTTTTTGAACGCTGAATTAAAATTCGCGCTTAAAGCTAAAGTTAGCTAGAAGCTAACTAAAACAAAAGTTGAAACCCGTTAAAACGGGTTTGTAGAGACGCGAAATTCTCGCTGTGCGCGTTGCGGTGAACCAGTGCTGTAGGCGGGTTTCCCGCCGTAGGCAACTGGTGAACCCGGAGGGGGGTTTCCCCCGTTGTAGCGACTGGCGTCGCGTCTCTACATAGCAAGAAATTTATTTCTTGGCTAAAAGTCAAAAATCAAGAAATATTTTTGAATTTTGACTTGTTTTGATACCCGTTCTCCAAAAAATTGAAAAATTTATACCATTTGGAAAAAATTTTACGACAGATGGATTGTAAAAACAGTCAATAATCCAAAATCTAAAATCCAAAATCCAAAATGGTTATGTGCTTTGGCTTATGAAAAAAAATCAGCAATTGCTAGAAAATATCCTAGATAATCTACCTGTCAACGCAGCTTTTTTACAAGCAGTGTTTGAACGTTCAACAGTTGGTATTGCTGTTACAGACCTTTGCGGACGCTTGATTAAAACAAATTCAGCTTATGGGCAGATGCTTGGCTACGGTGAATTAGACTTGCAGGGAATGGAATTTATCAATTTGGCTCATGAGGGCGATCGCGCAGAAATTCAGACTCTGTTTGCAGAGTTACTACGAGGTGAACGAGAAGTTTTCCAAACCGAAATGCGCTATCGCTGTCAAGATAGTAGCTTTATCTGGGTGCAAAAAACCGTCTCGCTGATTCGTGAGCAAAATGGTCATCCGGTGCTGGCGATCGCTGTAGTAGAGAATATAAGTGCTTGCCAGCATATTGAAAGGGAATGGCAGCGATGGGCGACAATTGTCGAAAATAGTCCTAATTATATTGCTTTTACGACACTCGATGGTCAGACTGTCTTTGTTAATTCTGCCGGACAAAAACTAGTAGGCTTAGAGGGAATGGCAAGTGTCAAGCAAACTAAAATTATAGACTATTTAGTGCCAGAAGAACGCAAGCTTTTCCAGGAGCAGGTTTTGCCAACCATCTTGAATAATGGTATCTGGACTGGAGAAACACAATTTTGTCATTTTCAAACCCAAGAGTCAATTCCTGTAGAATGGACTGTGTTTGTAATTAGAGATATACAAACAGGACAACCAGTCAATATTGCAACCATCACTCGTGATATCAGAAAGCGCAAACAAACAGAGGAGAAATTGCGCCAGAAATCCGAAAAGCTTAGGCTTGCTTTAGATTTGACGGAAATCGGCTGTTGGGACTGGCAAATTACTACAAATGAGGTGACATGGAATGAGAATCACTTTCGATTGTTCGGTTTAGCTCCCAGTGAAACAGTACCAGATTATCATGTATGGCGCGATCGCATCCATCCTGAAGACATTAACCGAGTTGAGCAAGCTGTAGATCACGCTTTGCAAACCCATAGTGACTACAAAAGCGAATACCGCGTTATTCATCCTGATGGTAGCCTGCACTGGCTAATGGCAAGGGGTCGAGTAATTTACGACACTGAAGATAGACCAGTACAGATGGTAGGGATGATTCTTGATATTAGCGATCGCAAACAAACAGAGTCAGCACTCCAAGAAAGTCAGCGTTGGTTGGAAGCAGTACTTCAAGCTAGTCCCAATGTTTTATATATTTATGACTTGAGCGAACACCGAAGTGTTTATCATAACCGCGAACTTTACTCTGTTCTTGGCTATACTCCAGAAGAATTGCAGGAAATGGGAACAACAACTGTTTCTAAACTCATGCATCCTGATGATATTACGCGTTTTTGGGAATATCTTAAAGTATTTGATACAGCCAAAGATGGTGAGATATTTGAGTTTGAGTATCGGATGCGGCACAAAAACGGCGAATGGCGTTGGATGTTCAGCCGGGATAGTGTGTTTATTAGAACAGCCGATGGCAAACCCAAACAGATTCTAGGTGCAGCAAATGATATTACTGACCGCAAACAAGCAGAACAAGCCCTCAAAAAGAGCGAAGAACGTTGGCAATTAGTGCTTAAGGGTACTAATGACGGTATTTGGGATTTGAATTTTAAAACTCAAGAAATCTTCATATCTGCCCGTTGTAAAGAAATGCTGGGTTATGAGGACTACGAAATCGGTTGCAGTTATGATGAATGGATAGCGCTCATCCACCCCGACGATTTAAAACGGATGATGCAAGCACAACGTGATTACTTGAGTCGGAAAAGCTCTCAAAACATTATTGAGTATCGCTTGCGGTGTAAAGACAGTAGCTACAAATGGGTAGTAGCGCGAGTACAAGCAGTATGGGATGAAGATGGAAACCTAGTACGCATCGTGGGAGCAACAACAGACATCAGCAAGCGCAAACGAGCAGAAGAAGCGCTAAAAGCCTCAGAATCTAAGCTGAATAGAGTGCTTGAAAATGTGAATGCAGGTATTTGCTTTTTCCGGGTTTTCCCGGATAAAACATTGAAATATGAATACTGTTCTCCTGGCTGTCAACAAATTTTTGGCTACACAGCAGCAGAGTTTATGGCAGATACAAAGCTTTGGTGGTCACGGATTGTACCTGAAGATATAGAAACTATCTTGCTACCGGGCTTTAATAACATATTTGCAGAGCGTCCCTCTACAGTAGAGTATCGATTTTGGCACAAAGACGGCTCTCTGCGTTGGAACTCAGAAAACGTCATTTCTCGACGAGATGAAGTAGCAAACTGTTGGGTAGTTACCAGTGTGGTGACAAATATCACCGCTCGTAAGCAAGCAGAACTGGCGCTGATGGAACGTGAGGCGATGTTGCGTTCTATTGGCGATAACTTACCTAATGGTATGATTTTCCAATTTGCCCAAGAACTAGATGGAAGTTATCACTTTTACTATCTGAGTGCAGGCTGCGAACGCCTATCTGGAGTCAAGCCAGAAGCCGCCTTGCAAGACTCCAGTGTTTTGTTTGACTTAGTTGCAGAAGAAGACTACCCACGATTATTACAAAACATCGATGAATCGTATCGTAACCTGTCAATTTTTGACATTCAGATGCGTCTATACTCACTTTCGGGTAAACTCAGGTGGTCACATATTCGTTCAGCACCTCGTCGTCTAGAAGATGGTCGAACAGTATGGGATGGGGTTGAACTTGATATTACTGACCTCAAACGAACAGAAGAAGAACTCAGGCAACAGAAAGAAATTCTGCAAACAATATTCGATCACATTCCTGTGATGGTGGCTTTATATGATAATGAGGGTCAAATTCAGTTAACCAACCGACAATTGGTAAAAGTTCTTGGTTGGTCAGATGAAGAATTAAAAGGGAATAACATATTAACTAAGTGCTACCCAGATCCAGAGGATTTTCAAAAAGTATTGGATCAGATACAGGCTGCGAATGGGAAATGGCAGGATTTTAAAACTCGAACTGTCGATGGTCGGATAATAGATACTTCCTGGGCAGATGTGCGGTTATCGGATGGGAGTTGTATTGGCATTGGGCAAGATATAAGCGATCGCAAACGAGCAGAGGAAGAACTTAAACAACTCAGTACAGCTTTAGAAATCCGCGTGCAAGAGCGAACACACGAATTACAGGAAAGCGAAGAACGTTTTCGCAGTGCCTTTGACAACGCCGTAAATGGAATGGCTTTAATTAGTCCCGATGGTCGCTTGTTGAAAGTAAATCGGGCTTTATGTGAAATTTTGGGTTATTCAGAACAAGAATTGCTAGAAAATTTGAGCTTAGATGAAATTTGCCATCCAGATGACCGAGAACAGCATCTCAATTCTCGACGCCAAATTTTAGCAGGCGAAATTTCTAGAATCCAAATCGAAAAACGCTACCTTCACAAGCTTGGGCATTCCGTTTGGGTGATTTGCAATGCTTCCCTAGTGCGGGATAGTCAAGGTGAACCACTGTACTTAGTGACACAAATTCAAGACATTACCGAACGCCGAGCTATTGACAGAATGAAAAACGAGTTCATCTCAATTGTAAGTCATGAATTGCGAACGCCCCTTTCCTCTATTCGTGGTTCTCTGGGATTACTCGCAGCTGGAGTACTCGACAACGATCCAGAAGTCGCTAAACAGATGTTGGCAATTGCTGCAAGTGAGTCGGAACGCCTAGTGCGTCTGGTGAATGACATTCTTGATTTAGAGAGGCTAGAGGCAAACAAAGTCACTTTGAATCAACAGTGGTGTGATGCTGCTACGGTGATCCAACAAGCAATAGAAACTGTGCGACCCCTAGCAGAAGAAAACAACGTCATCATTTCCTTTTTACCTACGAGAGTGCAAATATGGGCGGATGAAGACTGGATTATTCAAACTTTAGTAAATTTACTGAGTAATAGTGTTAAATTTTCACAAGCAAGAACCACAATCACAATCAGCGCCCAAGACCAAGCCGACCGAGTTTTGTTTGCAGTCAAAGACCAAGGTAGGGGCATTCCTGCCGACAAACTAGAAACAATCTTTGGAAGATTCCAACAAGTTGACGCCTCAGATTCACGACAGAAGGGAGGTACAGGGCTAGGGCTTGCCATCTGCCGCAAAATTATACAACAGCACGGGGGGCGCATCTGGGCAGAAAGTATTCCAGGTAAAGGCAGTACATTTTACTTTACCTTAGCAGTACCAATTGAGTAATATTTATAACTTTTGTCATTTGTCATTGGTCATTTGTCATTTGTACAAAGCTAATGACCAATGACCAATGACCAATGACTAATCCAAAATCTAAAATCTAAAATTCAAATCTATGTTGGCAAAGAGTATCCTATTAATTGACGATGAAAAACATCTGTCTACAGTAGTTCAGGCTTGTCTAGAAAAATTGGGCGGTTGGACAGTGCTGAAAGCTTCTTCAGGTAATGAAGGCTTACGCAAAGCAGAGGCTGAACAACCAGATGCCATTCTCCTAGATGTAATGATGCCTGATATTGACGGTATCACCCTGCTTCACAGACTCCAAGAAAATCCTAAAACTCAAGCCATTCCAGTAATTTTACTGACTGCTAAAGTACAACAAAATAACTATCAACAATATTCACAGTTGCATATTGCAGGAGTAATTGCTAAACCCTTTGACCCTTTAAAATTAGCAAATCAGGTAGCTGAAGCCCTTGGATGGAGTTATTAGTCATTAGTCATTTGTCATTTGTCATTTGTCATTGGATTTTTCCCCATGCCCCATGCCCCATGCCCCATGCCCCATGCCCAATGCCCCATGCCCAATGACTAATGACTCTACTTCTTTAGAAGAATCTTGCTTTTCCTCAGAATTTCCTCATTTTGTTTGCTTAGTTTATGACAAAAGCATCTCAGTTTTGTTTGCAATTTGGCTGAGTTGCTGGTGTTGAATCAATTGCAAGAGGAAAGTACATGACTTTAGAGGATTGGCAAATTTCACAGGCAATGAATGTTGTGCAACAAAGCCTTAATAATTTCATGGATGATGTGGATTGGGCTGGCGATATATCAACACTGTGGGTAAACGATCGCGCATATAATCGCATACCTGTCTTTATTATTGTCGAAACGAAGTCGGAAATCTTTTTCAGTGCGATTATTCCTTCTGTAGTGGCTGATAGTCTAGAGGTTCAAGTCACCGAAGAAGTAATCTTCATCAGTGGAGAACAACTCACATCAAACACAAATGATGACTACTTTGACTTAGAATTTGGTTGTAATCAATTCCAAAGCATTATTCCGCTTCCACTATTGATTCAACCTCATGCCGCGATCGCTAGTTTAAAAAACGATACACTCACTCTCGTTCTCCAGAAATCCCCGCGATCGCGTCGGCAAGTTAAGGTTAAAATTCTCAAATCTCAAGAGACTATTCTAGAGTAATCTTGAGATAAAAACGCATCTATTTCCAAAGGCTGGGGAAACTTTTTCTTGACATTAAAAATATTATAAGCTCTCTTTGATTGTCTGTTACGTGATAAAAAAACATGTTTAAATCCATTCATTTTGTAAAAACTCCCTCTGTTGAGCGCTTGCTTAAATTGTGGGCACGGCTTTACAAAATTGATTTATATTCTTCGTACTTATTTGAAGTATTTTCCTATAACTCCTTTCTTGAAGCTGCTTCAGCAGAAGGTCGAGCTTTAACAGTCGCCAAATTTAAGAATGATTTATTACTTATCAACAGTCAGATGGCATGGATAAAAACTAACTCACTCTACAGTGAGTTTCCTAATGTTTTTGATTTTATAGAAGCAAGGTACATAACTGACAGTGCTTTTCTTTTATATAATCAAATGCTCAGTATTTACCAAAAGCAATCACTGACAATTCCCTCATATACAGCAAAAAAATCTCAAGTCAAAGATAAATATGAGAACAATTCTCTTATTTTGTCGCAGATATCGCCAATTGAGGATTTAGCATACGTACTGGAACCAATATTAATGGAATTTCAAAACCAATACTTTATATGCCAAGACTGGCGTGCTATTGGTTTTATGACTACACAGTTAAAATTCACCAATAATTTTATTTTGGATGAACTTACACCGATTGAGCAATTTTTACTCCGTCCCTACTTAAAGTTTATTGAAGACCAAATTGCTATCCCTTGGGAGCGAGTTTGCGCCGCTGCTAGCAAGTATAAGTTAGGTTCACCAAGATTAACTTTGATAGAGCAAATATTATCCGCCTCTGAAGAAATTAGCAAAGCAGTTTACTGCCAATTAGTCGAATTTTTTCCAAACTATTATAGCTGTAGTGGCAGGTTAAGCGATCCTAATGTGGCACACTCAATTATTCGTGATTTGAATATGTTTCAAGCCTATCTCTGCTTGTGTATTTTGGAGCATAGTTTAGCACCAGTGAAAGAAGAATTACTTCCTTTATGTGAAATAGTTATGGAAAAATTAAATGTCAAAGGGGAGATTTTAGAAAGTTGTATTCAAATATTAGTTGATGAAATCATCTGGCGTGTCAAGCCGGAACATTATGCTATTTTGTTGCCTTATGTTCAAGGACTACAGCAAGCATTCTTTAAATAATTTGCGGGGTGTAGTTTTCTTAATTCATTCAGAATAAGAAGGTAGAGACCATGACAAACAAGGCTACCAAAAAAATTTTATTTATTGATGACGAACCCCACATGCAATACATAGTGAAAACCTGTTTAGAAACCTTTGCTGGTTGGGAAGTACTACTAGCTAAATCTGGTTTGGAAGGAATAATTAAGGCAGAGACTGAGAAACCAGATGCCATTCTTCTTGATGGTATGATGCCAGAAATGAATGGTATTACTTGTTTGCAAAAATTACAATTAAATCCCAAAACTCAGTCACTTCCAGTCATTTTTTTAACTGTAAAATCGAGTTTAACCGAGCCACATCGGTTTTTAGCATTGGGTGCAGTGGGAGCGATCGCTAAACCATTTGATCCTCTTACTCTCGTCGCCAAAATGAAAAAAATTCTTGGTTGGAATATAGAGGATTCAAAGGCATCTTAATTAAATAAACACTAGTTTTATCCATTTTTTTCCAATCTAATTATTATGTCTATTGATGCGTCCTACTATTGAATAATTTATAATTAAATAATTTATACTTTTCCTATAAATAAATTTAATTATAATAATTATACTGTACTTGAGTTTTGAATAAAAATGACTAATTATTAATTAGTTGGACGCGATATTAGAGCTATGAAGGATGTCAAATAATGTATACTCAAGCCCAATTTCTAAATCTTAGCATTGATGAATATTTGCAACTCGAACTAGAAAGCTTTACTCGTCATGAATATATTGCTGGACAAGTCTATCCAATCTTAGGAGAGACGACCATTACAAAAATAATTTCTGAAAATATTTTTACCAGATTACGTACACATTTACATGATACTAATTTTCGAGTATTTTCGTCTAATATGAAATTGAAAATTGAACCATTAAATATTTTTTACTATCCGGATATATGTGTCATTTGTAATGAACACGATAGAGGAAAGTATTTCAAAACTAAACCTTGTTTAATAGTAGAAGTTATTTCACCCATTACAGAACGAATCGACCGCAACGAAAAGCTAATTAATTATCGGCGAATAGACAGTTTACAAGAGTATGTATTAGTCTATCAATCACAGGTTAAGGTTGAAGTTTACCGTAAAGATAATCAAAATAATTGGTGTTTAGAAGTTTTCCAATCTTCCCTGGATTTTATCAAGTTATTATCTGTAGATTTAACTATGTTGATTGCAGAAATTTATGAAGATGTAGAATTATAAGATTGGTCATTGGTCATTAGTCATTGGTCATTAGCTTTGTACAAAGGACAAATGACAAATGACAAATGACAAATGACAAAGGACAAATGACAAATGACTAAATTTCAACACTTTCTTGCATCAGAGGGATTTACAAAATCGTGTAAGTCTGATTCCCATACACTGATATAAATTAAATCACAATCCTGGCGTATAATTTGACCTTTCAAGGAACCGACGCTAAAACGGAAATTATCCAATTGGCGCTGGTATACCTGTAGTAGTCCCTGTTTTATTTCTTCTGTGATTTTACCGCCTAATATTTTTTCTAGAGTAGCCAATATTACCTTAAAATCTACAGATTGAGCAAAAGCTACCTCGCTTTGGCGAAGCACTCCAGAATCACGATCAAATAAATAACCAAGCTGGATTTGATTTGGCACTAATATATAACTGATAGCACGGGTATTACGCCAAATACCTCTTGAATCTGTAGTTGGTTTGCCTAAGGCTGCTTCTACAGTAGTTCTTTGTGTACCTGTAGGAAAGGCTGGAACACGACTTCTATTAGTAGTATCCGCTGAGTTATCTGGTGCGATCGCTGGTGTTTGATTATCTTGTTCTGGTGTTGCAGATGCTACAGGAACTGTGGGAGTATCTGAAGTTACTGGCTCGTTTTCTGGCTGTTGTGGAGTAGGTGCAACTGAAGGTGGGGAAGGTTGCGAATCTGATTGTTGTGGAGTAGGTGCAACTGAAGGTGGGGAAGGTTGCGAAGGTGTATTAGCTTCCTCAGAAGTGGGAGGCGGGGATTGTGGTGAGGGTGAAGGCGATGTAGCAATAGGTATTTCAGATGCTGGCTTACGAGTGATACCAATGAACCCAATCGCACCAATCAAGCCAGCCACAATCAAACTACCGATGAACCAAGACAACTTTCGCCGCTTGCTTTGAAGCGAATACACAAGGGTAGCTGGAATATTTTGCCGAGATAATGCATTATTCGCCGAAGATTGGGCTACTATGGGTTGAGTTACAGCCGTTGGTGTAGCGGAGGCATTTATTTGCGGAGGTTCCGTCTGTTGAGGCGAGTGGTGTGAGGTAGCAGTGCGTTGCGGAAATAACCTTTGTTGTAACCACTGTCGTCGAACAGTAGCAGACTGCAACGCATGTAACATTTTTCTAGCAGTAGTGTAGCGATCGCCTGCTTGAGGTTTAATTGCCCGATTGAGTACCATCGCCAATTTCAAAGATACCCCAGGAGCATGATCCTGCCAAATTATTTCCCCTGTTTGCGGGTTAGTTTGTAATTCGTGTGGATGTTTACCTGTCAACAGATAAATTGCTGTCAAACCTAAACTATAAATATCAGTAGCGTAAACCGGACGTCCAACCGCTTGTTCGCTAGGCATATACCCTGGTGTACCCACTACCAGGGATTGAGTCAGATTTTTCGGGGAAAC
This sequence comes from Nostocaceae cyanobacterium, assembly GCA_051861145.1. Lineage (GTDB taxonomy): Bacteria > Cyanobacteriota > Cyanobacteriia > Cyanobacteriales > Nostocaceae > JBHYDF01. The sequence continues at coordinate 5,078 of JBHYDF010000014.1, read as the reverse complement.
TACCGAACGTATTGTTGCCTTGACTGCACCAAAATCAATCAACACCGGCTTATCATTCGAGGAGCGGAGAATAATATTATCAGGCTTAATATCTCGATGAATGATGCCTTTGCTATGAATATAATCTAAAACCGACAGCAGACTTAATAAAATTTCTTTAACTATAGTTTCACTCAGTACCCCTTTAACTTTGACAATATTTGTCAGAGTTTGTCCTTCAATCCATTCTTGGACAAGGTAAAATTGCCCATTTTCACTAAAATAGGCGTAAAGATTGGGAATTTGGTCACTACCTTCAGCCAAATACTCCAAAGTTTCCGCTTCTCGTTCAAACCGCCGTTGAATCTTTTGGTATGTTTGTGGATCATTGATTGTCGGTTTCAGTTGCTTAATCACACAGCGACGGCGAGAAGGCATATAAGTATCTTCTGCCAAAAAAGTTTCGCTAAAGCCACCGATACCCAATACCTGGATCACTTGATAGCGATTGTTCAGCTGCGTCGTCATGCTCCTTTAAAAGCGTTGTTAAAACTCCTCCCTTCAACCTTCACCGTCTTCGTCCTAACTATAATAAAAAACCCCTCTACAGTCCCAAATAATTTATAAGACTCTCTGCATCCCTCTTTCCTTGACGTTTTGGCGGTTTATTAATACCATACCACCCTTAATCATACTAATTTTCACTCCAACAAAATTCACTCTCAAGCTGCAACCTTAAAGCATTTATACTCTAACTTTTGATAGGTCTTTACAAATATCTTGAAAATCTAGATATGGTAGCAGCAAAACCAAAGAGCGAAAATAGAAGACAGGGGTTTGATGAATAAACCCCGACTTTGAACAAGGAGTCTATTATCTGTGGTCTTAGAAGTACAAGGTAGCACCTACGAAGCCAAAACCCAAGAAATCGCCAAGCAATTACTAGCAGCGACACAGGAGAATCGTAATTTCTTAAGAGCATTGCGCGATCGCATCCGCTGGGATGATACACTACTTGCTTGGGCGATGAGCAATCCAGGGTTACGGGTGCAGTTATTTCGCTTTATTGATACTCTTCCGGCTTTACACAGTAAGTCAGAAATTGCCGCACATTTACAAGAATATTTAGGCGATGAGTCCGTAGAATTACCGGCAGCGCTGAAAGGGATGTTAAATTTTGCTAATCCCGATTCTATGCCCGGACAAGTCGCAGCTACAACAGTTGCAACAGCAACGGAAACATTAGCTCATAAATATATCGCTGGTGAAAATATTAAACAGGTACTGAAGACGATTGAGCGACTGCGCAAGGAAAAAATGGCTTTCACCGTAGATTTACTAGGTGAAGCTGTAATTACGGAAACAGAAGCGCAATCTTATCTAGAACGTTATCTGGATTTAATGCAACAATTAACGGAAGCGTCGAAAAGTTGGACAACTGTACCATTAATTGATGAAGCGGATGGGGAAGCTTTACCAAAAGTCCAGGTTTCGGTAAAGTTGACGGCGTTTTACTCCCAATTTGACCCGTTGGATGCTAAAGGTAGTGAGGAACGAGTAAGCGATCGCATTCGTATTTTGTTGCGTCGTGCAAAAGATAATGACGCATCTGTTCATTTTGATATGGAACAGTACGTTTATAAAGATATTACTTTTGGTATCCTGAAAAAACTCTTGATGGAAGAAGAGTTTCGCACCCGCACAGATATTGGTATGACAGTTCAAGCATATTTGCGCGACAGCGAACAAGATGCACGAGATTTAATTGCATGGGCGAAACAGCGTGGTTATCCGATTACAATTCGTTTGGTAAAAGGCGCGTATTGGGATCAGGAAACCATCAAAGCCGCGCAGAAACATTGGCAACAGCCAGTGTACAACGATAAAGCGGCGACGGATGCAAATTTTGAAACGATAACCCGATTATTGCTGGAAAATTATCAATATGTATATGCTGCGATTGGTAGTCATAACGTGCGATCGCAAGCGCTGGCTATAGCTATAGCTGAAAGTTTAAAAGTCCCCCACCGTTGCTTTGAAATGCAAGTTCTTTACGGGATGGGTGATAAATTAGCTAAGGCGTTAGTTGATCGGGGTTATCGAGTTAGGGTTTACTGTCCCTATGGGGAATTGCTTCCGGGAATGGCGTATTTGATTCGTCGTTTGTTGGAGAATACGGCGAATAGTTCTTTCTTGCGGCAAAATTTGGAAAATCGTCCGGTGGAGGAACTAATAGCGCCGCCAGTCATAAACTCTACCTCTCCTACTTCCCCCTCGCTTGCGGGGGGGACTGAGGGGGGGTTCTCCGGTGCGGCGGATGTGGATTATGCTGAGGAGGAGGTAAGAAAGATGTCTCAGCAAGCTTTGGAAGAAGTGCGGCGTCGGTTGGGGAAAGTTTATCTCCCGTTGGTGGATGGGGAGTATGTGCAAACTCAGGAAGTGATTGAGTCTGTTAATCCGTCGAATTACAGTGAGGTGGTTGGGAAAGTCGGACTTCTTAGTGTTGAACAAGCAGAAAAGGCTATGCAAGCTGCGAAAGCTGCTTTTGTTGGTTGGCGGAAGACGCCTGTGAAACAGCGTGCTGATATTTTGCGGAAGGCTGCGGAGTTGATGGAAGGACGCCGTGCGGAGTTAGCTGCTTGGATAGTTTTGGAAGTTGGGAAACCTGTGCGGGAAGCGGATGCAGAGGTGAGTGAGGCGATAGATTTCTGTCGCTATTACGCGGTTGAGATGGAACGGTTAGATGAGGGTTATAATTACGACGTTCCCGGAGAAACTAATCGTTATATTTACCAGTCTCGGGGAATTGCGGTGGTAATTTCTCCTTGGAATTTCCCGTTAGCGATCGCAACCGGGATGACGGTAGCGGCTTTGGTGGCTGGTAATTGTACTATGCTCAAGCCAGCGGAAACATCTTCGGTGATTGCGGCGAAACTAACAGAAATTTTGGTTGAGGCGGGAATACCCAAGGGTGTATTTCAATACGTGCCTGGTAAGGGTTCCCAAGTTGGTGCTTACTTGGTGAATCACGCGGATACTCATGTGATTGCTTTTACTGGTTCGCAAGAGGTGGGTTGTAGAATTTATGCAGAAGCGGCGATTCTCAAACCCGGTCAAAAGCATATGAAACGTGTGATTGCTGAGATGGGTGGTAAGAATGGGATTATTGTGGATGAAAGTGCGGATTTAGACCAGGCTGTTGTGGGTGTTGTGCAATCAGCGTTTGGTTACAGCGGACAAAAATGTTCTGCTTGTTCGCGGGTGATTGTATTGGAACCGATTTATGATACTTTTGTACAACGGTTTGTAGAAGCAACCAAATCGTTGAACATTGGGGAAGCAGAGTTACCAAGTACTCAAGTCGGGCCTGTGATTGATGCTAACGCACGCGATCGCATCCGCGAATATATTGAGAAGGGTAAGCAAGAAGCAAAAGTTGCTTTGGAATTATCTGCACCTGAAAATGGATATTTTATTGGTCCGGTTATCTTTACAGATGTATCGCCAAACGCCATAATAGCTCAGCAAGAGATTTTCGGTCCTGTGGTGGCGGTAATTAAGGCAAAAAATTTCCAACAGGCGCTGGAAATTGCTAATGGTACTAACTACGCTTTAACCGGAGGAATTTATTCTCGAACACCTTCGCACATTCAGAGGGCGCAAGAAGAGTTTGAAGTTGGGAATTTGTATATTAACCGTACCATTACGGGTGCAATAGTTGCACGGCAACCATTTGGCGGTTTCAAACTTTCTGGAGTTGGTTCTAAAGCAGGAGGTCCAGATTACTTGCTACAATTCCTAGAACCACGTACGGTGACAGAGAATATTCAACGTCAAGGTTTTGCACCAATTGAAGGTGCAGATTAGATAATGGTTAATGGTTAATGGTTAATGGTTAATAGTTAATGGTTAATAGCCATGAACTATGAACCATTAGCCATGAACCATGAACTATTAACCACTGACTACCAACATTAGATGAACAATAATATTATTATTAAAATTGCTGAATCACCTGAAGAATTGGCGGCTATAAAATCAATCAGAAAACAGGTTTTTCAGTCAGAACAAGGAGTAACTCCAGATTTAGACTTTGATGGACAAGACGAAATATGTGAACAGTTAATAGCTTATTTAAATAATCAATTTGTCGGGACTGCTCGGATTAAATATTTAAATCATACAACAGCGAAGATAGAAAGACTTGCTGTTTTACCAATAGCTAGAGGAAAAGGCATCGGCAAAAAAATTATGGAAAAAGCCTTAGAGGTGATAGCTAGCAAGAATATTCCACAAGCTGTGATTCACGCCCAAGAATATGTGAAGAGTTTGCATCAACAAGTAGGTTTCCAACAACAGGGAAATGTATTTGAAGAAGCTGGTATTCGTCACGTAAAAATGGTAAAACGGTTAGACAGTTAGGAGTTAGGAGTTAGGAGTTAGGAGTTATTAGTCGTTTTATTACCTCTTCAGCCCCTCCTAGGGGAGTAAATCTATTGATACTCTTTATTATTTGGCTGGTTGGGGCAATTTGCGATCGCATTTGGTTTGCCTTAGATAATTCCGTTCCAGCTTGGGATCAGGCAGATTATTTAACTGGTACATTAAACTATTGGCAAGCGTTGCAAAATCCCCAATGGTGGGATGGCGAATGGTGGCAGAGTTTTTGGCTGTTATCTTCCAAAATACCGCCTCTAACTTACATCGCGACAGCTGTTGTACAACACATTTTTGGCACTGGGCCGGATCAAGCTACATTGGTGATGCTGTTATTCAGTGCTATTTTACTCGTTTCGGTTTATGGCTTAGGTACAGTACTGTTTAGCGAATCTGTCGGTTTGTGGGCGGCTGCACTATGCCAAATTTTACCCGGACTTTATCGCTTACGTCTCGATTTTCTTCTTGATTATCCCCTCGCAGCTGTCGTTACCCTGAGTTTTTTTTGCCTCACAGTTTGGCGAGTAAGAGGGGAGTGGGCATCGGGCAATGGGCATCGGGCATCGGGCAATGGGCATCGGGCATCGGGCAATGGGCATCAGGCATTGGGCAAGGGGCATCGGATATCGGGCAAGGGGCATCGGATATCGGGCAAGGGGCAT
>JBHYDF010000013.1:63815-65625 GCA_051861145.1 Nostocaceae cyanobacterium | reverse complement strand
GACCTTTTTTTTCTCTTAATTAGGGTTCCGGTTTTACCAGTGAGCTAGGTAAAACCGGAATATTTTTCAAATAAGCTATTAGTCATAACTACCTTAATCCTAGTAACAGCAATACTTACACGTCCTCAGTGGATGTTCTGGATCTACATAAAAGACGAATATTTGCAGGCAATTAGCATCTACTTTAAAACTGAATAAACGTGTAAAAAAATCGTGCCAGAAAATGACTGCTTTTAATAGAAACGATATTCCAGCATCTGTTGACACTTTAGAGAAACTTGAAGTATGGGTAAGCAGTGTCCTTAACTTTTTAAATCCAACTGCAACCGCCATTGAAGGGACAAGTTCGCAAGATGCAACAACTATTAGAGTTTGTCAGTTCTCTCCTTTTTATATTGCTGCTGTAAATTCAGACCAGCATTGGCGTGTAATTAACCGCAATTCAATTAGATTAAATTCCAGTTGGCAAACAGGAACAGCAAAACTTTGGACTCATGCAGTAGAAATTAGTACTACTGCCATCCCCGCTGATTTTAAAGCTTAATTCAATGGCAGTTTTATTTGCAATTCCTTTAGTCAAGGCAGCGGTAGAGCTAGTACTTTTGGCAGGGGCTGCGGAAATTGCAACTATAGCCCTACCAATAGTTGTTGGTGGTGGGGTTATAGCTGGAGCCTCTTATCTTATTTTTAATCAATCAAATGCTCAAAACGCTCAACAACTAGCAATAAAAAAATATTGTCAAAAGTACCCGATTGCTGGTGTTTGCACTAGCAATAATTTTTTTGACGTTGTTATTAGGTACGGATATTATCACGTCTCTACCCCAAACAATGTTGTTTATCCTCTTACGCCTTATAAAAATGTTGAAGGTCCGCTAGAAATAGAATTTACTGGAACAGCATTAAATTTAGTCAGCAGGGCTGGAACTGCAACTGCTCAAAGAATATTAATAGATGGTGTTTGGAGAGATTATGTATATTTAGGTTCAACTTTTGTTGAAGTAAACAAGGTTAACAATACCAATACAACTGATTGGGAAAGTCTCCCGACAAGTGTAAAAAAAGAAGCTTTAGACCTTCTCAATAACAACGATTGGTTGCAAATAATTGGAAATCCTAGCGCGACTTTAAGACTGGAACAAGTATTAACACCATCTACAGGGATGCCAATAATCATTACTGGTAATCCCAATTCTCCAAATTCACAATTTGCAGTTCCTTACTCTGTTTCGGGACCAGTTAAAGTACCTGGTTTATCATCACCACCTCCAGTTAGTGGGCCACCACCAGTAGCACCACCTCCCACAGCGCCACCACCAATAGCACCACCTCCAGTTAATGGCCCACCACCAGTAGCACCACCTCCTACAGCGCCACCACCAGTAGCACCACCTCCAGCACCATCTCCTGTACCACCTCCTTTAATTGCTCCACCTCCAGGATGGCCGGGTGGAGTGCCTTGGTTTTCTCCACCTAGACCAATTACCGAACCAGTTCCAGAACCTGCACCTACTCCCACACCAACACCGACGCCGGAACCTAGTCCTACTCCCACACCACAGCCTGCACCAAGCCCAATACCGACGCCATCACCGACGCCAGAACCTAGCCCTACTCCCACACCTTCACCGACGCCGGAACCAACACCGACGCCAACACCAACGCCGGAACCTGCTCCTACTCCCACACCAGAGCCTGCACCTAGCCCAACACCAGAGCCTGCACCTAGCCCAACACCAGCCCCAACACCAACGCCGGAACCGACCCCTACTCCCACGCCGGAGCCTGCACCAAGTCCGACACCGACGCC
>JBHYDF010000013.1:0-63715 GCA_051861145.1 Nostocaceae cyanobacterium | reverse complement strand
ATCACCGACGCCGGAACCGACCCCTACTCCCACACCAGAGCCTGCACCAAGCCCAACACCGACGCCATCACCGACGCCGGAACCGACCCCTACTCCCACACCAGAGCCTGCACCAAGCCCATCACCAACGCCGGAACCTGCTCCTACTCCCACACCCTCACCGACACCAAGCCCAACACCAGCCCCAACACCAACGCCGGAACCTGCTCCTACTCCCACACCAGAGCCTGCACCAAGCCCAACACCAGCCCCATCACCAACGCCGGAACCTGCTCCTACTCCCACACCCTCACCAACACCAAGCCCCACACCAGCTCCATCACCTGAATCTGGAGGTTCATCTTCTCCACCACCTGGCTTCCCTCCGGGTTTGCCCCCATTTTTTATCCCTCCCATACCAGGAAAAGCACCTCAGCAACCGCAGCAACCACCAGGTGATGGAGGATGTAACAATTGTTCCATTCTCGGTGGAGTCAATAAAAACGGTGAAAAATTAGATAAATTAAATGCTCTTTTAAACGGAGTTCAATTAGTTGGACTTGATGAAGTTCTCAAAAGACTAAATAAAATTGACGACAAACTAGGACCGCAATTACCAAATGGTGGTATTTCTGCTTTCCTTGACCGCTTTTTTGAAAAATTTAACAAAGTAGCTCGATGGCTGCATCTTGACCGAGTATTGAATATTTTGATTTGGTGGCAGACGCTCCACAACGCTGCAATGCTTAGTAATAACATTGTGCAAACTTTAGCATCTGCGTTGAATAATGTATTGGCTTTTATTGGTATCAAAGACGCTGAAGGTGATCCGATTGATGTGGGGCAAATTTTAGGGAAAGCATACGAAGATGCTCTCAAAGCAGCTTTGGGAGAAAGCACTTACAACAATCTCAATAAAGCTTGGAATGCTGCCAACAGAATTTACCAGTCAGCCGCCAATATTGCATTTGCGATCCAGTCAATTCAACAATCAATCCTCAGCGCTTTAGAGGTTGTTGGGGCGGGTGTGTCTAAGATTGCTAATGCTCTGAAGTCAGCAGGACAAGTGTTTGACCGAGCCTATGAATGGATGAACCCAAATCCTAATTTTGATAATGCACTATTTCGCAAACTTGAAAACATTCAACAAGTAGCATCAAATATTGAGTTAGTTTCTCAAACCCCCCTCGACGTTAAGTCAGCGGTTGACACTATGAAAGATGAGAAAAAAGCTATGGGAGAAGCTCTAAAGGATGGAGAAAATGCCTTAAAGGGCTTGGGCATTATTGAGTCTGAAAATCAGAAAAAACAATCTGAAGAACGCAAAAAAGTTTCTCAAGGTCAAGACCTTAATAACAGTGACAAACTGGAGGCTGATGATTAATGGCATTACCTCCAAATTTCGGACACTGGGAACACCTGCAAGACACGATCCGCCGTGAACAAAATAAAGTTGTAGCGCGGTACTTTAAGGACTTGGGTGGTATAGGCTGGGAACCGGACATTAGCGACCCTCGTAAAGCTCTACGAACTGCGTGCCGCATCGATGACAAGGACACAGCCATTATGACTCTAATTAGGCTGTACCTATTTTATGAAGTGCTAGGCTATGGCAAAAAACGCTTGGGGAATTTTTACGGGATGCCAGCCCTAGATTTTCAAGAGTCCTTTGAGGGTAGACCTCAAGTTTTCCTTTTCTTCTCTCAAGACCGGGCATCTGTTCCCGATGGCTTAAGCCCGATCACAGCTGAAATCAGCTTTCGGCTGATGGATGAAACCTCAGAAAGCATTACCCGCACCAAGGCTCTAACCCTTGCTAACAAAATTAAGCAAGAGATGGTAGACGGAGGCAAGGAAATATACTTTAACAAGGGCAAGAATATAGTTAACTACAATGACCGCAAACACGGTCTAGCACTTCAGATTTACGCTCTCAACGAGTCAGAAGGTGAAAAAATCATCAAAAAAATTCTCACGATTCGTGGTGTATCTTTTGATGCATCACGCTTAACTGTGTCCGCACCCAAGCGTAACTCAGAAAATCTCCCCAAGGGTACAAAAACCATATATGGCAAGCAGCGTAAGGGCAGGCGGTGGCGACCAACCGCACGTGTGAGGTTTCGCTATGCCTACTTGTACGTGCATGGCTTGAATGAGGTTGTCCCCTTGGTCGATGCTACTGGCCAATGGATCGATGCTCTAGTTCATGTCTAACCATGTTTGATTTGCGTTTGCGATCGCGGAACCCTTAAAGGGTTCCATGTCGAATCAACCACCAAAAACCAAGGCTAGGATTGCGTTCTAAGCATTTGAAACACTCAATACCCACGCATGGCAACTGCACAAAGTAGAAAACGTACAGACTACTTTATTGACCTTGGGAACAATAAAGTAGTTGCAATCAAGGCGATCAAGTCGAGCATCTCAGCCATCGATCAGGCACTTGGTTATACCGAGAATGCAACCGGAGAAGTCCCCCAAGGCAAAACACTTGTAGGTGAAGGCAGAGAAGACGCCCTTTTAAACGGATGCTTCCCGATCGCTGTTTACTATCTCAAAAACAAGCAAAAACGCCGCACTGTACTTTTAGTGTCTCCAACCAAAGCAGACACAATTGCTCAGGAATTGAAAACCAAAACATATGCAGGCAGCAACATTGTCAAGGTTACTCCTGTACGTCGCCGCAAGTTCACTTACTAAACTCTAAAGTTCACTGACTAAACTCTAAATCTAATTTTTTTGAGGAGATTCTGAATAATGGCTGCTGGATTTGTTGTTGTGACTTTGGATGAAGCCACTGGAGACCCTGCTGAATATTGGGATGGTACGCAGTTTCAAGCTGATTTAGACTTGGCTGATTTTATCGCTACCAAAACAGAGGCTCGCTATGTTGCTGGTAGTAACCAAGCTGTTAGGACTGATGTAGATATAATCTACAAGCCTGCTACCGTTACTATCTCTCTTACTCCTTAATGGAATGGGTTAAAGTCTACGATAAAGCCTTTAACCTCCACACAAACCCAAGACCCAGAATTTTAATTATTCGCCAGTTTCAATCCAAATTTGTCATTTTTGAAACTAGTAAAATCGGGTCTTGGGATTTTAATTTTGTGGGTTGGATAGTTCCAGTTATTAACACGCCTGTAGGAACGTCCGAGGGAAGATATCGTAGGCTTTATTTAGGAAGACAAACACACATATTGAGCAAGAGTGATTTAGTCGGAAATATTGAGGTTAAACCCAAGCTTTGGATACCTGATTTAACAGTACGAGTCTGGGAGTTGCAAGGCTATACAGATCCAGATGAAACCATCCTGACCAATCTGGACAGGATTGAGCAAAAACTTGATGACATCTCTGATTATGGTGGGGCGTAATGGCTTGGGAATTATTAACAGAAGCCTCGCTTTTACCAGAGTGGCAGTTAACCACACCTGTACAGGGTGAAATATTCCGCATTCGCCATGATGCTATTATCAACCCACAAAGGGAATACTTAAAGGCGGTAATATCACCATGTTTTGTTGATGCTGGTGTTAATCTTCTCTCACCCAAGCGTTTGAGTTACAGGGAAGAAAATGAGATATTTCTCTTTTACTTCCCTAATGGTATTGCGGCTCAACAGATAGCTTTCAAACGACTAGATACCACTTCTATCAACTGGAATATTCAGATAGAAGTATATAAATCGTCCTCATCAGATGACGATTTCAAAAACTACGTAATCGCGAGATTTGGTGAACTTATGCCTTTATTTAGTGGTAGTGGTGGCGATGCTTTTAGCCCACTAGTTGCTAGTCCCGCCAGCTTGAATATTGGCGAAACAGCGCAACTAATTTCAGCCCTCAATGACAATCGTCGCGGTATTTCTGTCTTTTATAAAAGTGGTACATTCCCCTTACGGATCGGTGTAGCTTCTGCGGACGTTTCTGGCAAGCAAAGAGTACGGGGAATCTTAGCAGAGATTGAGAAAGGCGGAATCTACGAACTGCCCGTTGGCATTGATTCTTTGTATACCGGCACTCTGTATGCTGAGTGCAGCAAGGGTACTGCAATTGTAGAAATTACAGAATTTTCAATTCCGCCAGCATTAGCAGAACCAGAACAAACAAGCCCTTAAAACTTATGGCTAACTTTAAGAATTATCTGGAAATAATCATTGCAACTCTTGGTTTAGCAAGTGTAATTTATCGAGTCTCTAAAATTGAGGCGAGTATATACCAAACAATTGATAACCGTGATGATGTTTTAGCTTCTGAAATTGGGGAAATAAAAACTCAACTTAATACTCACCTAGCAGTTTGCAAGGAAAAGGAAGAATGGGCAGAGTATCTTTTAAATGCTCTCGACCAAAAGATAGAACACAAATTTAACCGTCTCTATCAAGAAATTAAAAATTTACAAGGGTTACGCTGATGCCGGTTTACTACAGTTCAATCAGCGAGTTAATTAAATCAAAAATCACCTCCGAAACTCAATTAAAAAGAATTAACAATTCTTTTGGTTATTTTGAGTCGCTGATGTTTACCGATGTCGGGCGGGCAATGCTTGGCACGCTCTCCGGAAAAGACGGTAATTTGATGTGTGCTGGTAAAGGAGTAGTAACGCTTTTTCTGGCACTGGTTGATGAGTCTATTTCTCTTGAAACTTTAGTAGATAAAAAGGATTTTAAAGGGATTAATATTGCTGAGTGGGTGTTTGTGGGTAAAAAAAGTAACTCACAAGCAGCAGCTTACTTAAATGTTTTTGGAAAGTACGGCTTAAAAGAGAATGGAATGTTGCTGTGGCTCAGTTACAACGGTGGAGTTGGTGGTTACTTCATCATTAACGCTGATGGAACAATTTACCTCAGCAGCAACCCCGTGAGTGGACAGAATCCAAAATAAATAGTGTCAATTGCTACTTGATGGGTTAAAAAAGTGAGGTCAAGAATTACGCGCTTTTTTGGTAGCAAACTATGCCCATTGAAGTTTTAGACAACTCTAACAACAATAATCAACCAGAAACAAACTTTTACCCGGAAGTGATTAGCTATCAAACCGAGTACCTGGCTGGTGCAACTGTAGCCAACTTAGACATTGCCTTTATCTCCACTGCGGATGTAGCTGCATTCGCGGCAATGTTGCCAGATACTCTGGGCCGCGATGAGAAGGGTTTTTTCCAAAAGGTAAACGCTGAGCGTAAATACCTAGCTTGGGAAAATGATGTAATTGATTTTGTTGTCCAGGAAGTCAGCCGGATTGAGGGCTTAACTGAACGCCCCGTTTTAATTGACCCTGCTAGAACTGGTGGCACAACCAACTTACCTATAGGGCCACTCAAAGCCGGACAGCGCTTGTTTTTCATATCCACTGGTACTGTATCCGGTAGGGCGGTTGAACTTGGTGGACTTGGTGTTGTCACTGCTGATATTGCCCTTGGCGTGGCGCTCACTTGGGAACAAGTAGCCTACAACGACCCCACTGATGTTGTAATTCCCAGTACAACCGAAGTTCGCGCTGATGGTGCGAGTGATTCTTTAATTCCCACTGAAAAAGCGGTTGCTACTTTTGTTAAGGCTTTCCGTGATGCTCTGACGTTTGATATTTCCAATTTGCGTACGCAAACATTTGCGCGATTGGACAATCTTGATGGGCAGATTGCTACACACAATAGCCGATTAACTCAATTAGAAACCCTTCCAGTTCCGGGAAAGGACACAGTAATCCTGTGTGACGGCGTAAATCGTGATTTTCGCATCGAGCTATCAAACTATTACTTAGATCCCGAAACTTGTAGTATTAATTGGTATTTTCGCTACAGCAACGGACAATACGGGCGCACCATTCCCCAAGATGGGGAAGTTGTGAATGAAAATGGAAAATCCTATTTCAAGGCGTTCTTTGCTCGTCCTTACGCCACCGGACTATTTAAAGCGGTTGTTGTTGGTGCTGTTTCTAGCCCTCTGTTTGTTAGTTAAACCATAACCTAGCGGCACTATGTGGCAGCAGCTGAATACGCGATCGCTCATAGTTCTGGTTATGGTTACTGGAGCTGTGGCGATCGCCATTTGTGATGAAAAATTCCGTCCCGTGTTTGGCGACGGAGGCTAAAGTCGGAGTTGGAGGATACTTGGGTCAATTGTTACCAGAGTCTAAGTGATTGGGGATTCATTTAAAAAATTCAGAATTTCATCAGAAAATTCTTGTTTAAAAAATCCAGCGAGTTCGCCTTTATAGTAAACTGGTAAATAAGTGGCATTTGCTTCCAATTGCCAAGCTAAAGCTTCGTGACGTAGAGACATGGTTGCACCTCATAAAAAGATTTTGTCTAATTTTTAGGATGCCCATTTTTTCTCGTCTCTCACCACTTTCCCTGTGTCCGTGAGGTAAGCCTCTTACAGCGATTTTCAGTTAAATAGACGACCACGCGGTGCGTTCAACCTGTACATATGTACTCAATGATTAATTAGAAAACCGCCTGCTAGTATTAAAATTAACACTACAACAAGCGGTTTTCACTAGAAAATGAGAGTGGGTATAGAGGGAGTGGAAAGTAGTGAAAAAGAAAAGGTAAAACTAATAATTCTTCATTCTTATTTATAACTTTTTACTTCCCCACGACCGACGCGCCAGGTTGCGTCTCTACAATCCCTATTCCCTACTCCCCCTTAACTCGCTACACCAGAAGCAGCAAGTTCCGCCAAGCGTTCCTGCTGGTCTTGAGAAATACAAGACTGAATAAGTGATTCTAAATCACCTTCTAGAACTGGGTTGAGGGAGTAGTTCTGACCAAGACGATGGTCAGTAGCACGGTTATCTTTATAATTATAGGTGCGGATTTTTTCAGAACGTGACCCTGTACCTACCTGCGATCGCCGCATGGAAGTTACTGCTTCCTGTTGTTCGCGTAACTTCATTTCATACAGTTTCGCCCGCAGAATCTGCATTGCCCGTTCTTTGTTTTGCAACTGGCTGCGTTCTTCGGTACAGAAAATCCGAATTCCTGTCGGTTTGTGCATCAAGTCAACAGCGGTTTCCACCTTGTTGACGTTTTGTCCACCAGCACCGCCAGACCGGGCCGTACTCATTTCAATATCTTTAGGATCGATGTGAATTTCCACATCATCTACTTCTGGCATTACCGCCACGGTTGCTGTGGAAGTATGCACTCGTCCACCAGCTTCTGTAACCGGGACACGCTGGACGCGATGCACTCCCGCTTCAAACTTCAGTTTGCTATAAACATTGTCACCTTGAATTTCCAAGATTGCCTCTTTGAAGCCGCCCATTTCCGCTAAGGACTCACTGACTAGCTTCACTCGCCAACCTTGGCTATCAGCATAGCGCGAGTACATACGTAATAAGTCACCAGCCCAAATACTCGCTTCATCACCACCAGTACCCGCACGAATTTCCAACATGATGTTTTTATCATCATTAGGATCGCGGGGTAATAATAATATCTTCAGGCGAGTTTCAAGGTGTTCTAATTTATCTTCTAATTCCTGAACTTCCAAGGCTGCCATTTCTTGCAATTCGGCATCACCTTGAGATTCTTTCAGGACTTGACGCGCCCCTACTAATTCTTCTTGGGCTGTTTTCCAAATTTCATAAGTATTAACCACCTCTTCCAAGGAAGAACGTGCCTTTGCTATTTTCTGATACTCATCAGGATTTTTAGCAGTATCAGGGTCAGCAAGGCGACGGGTCAATTCATTAAAAGTTTGTTCAACAGATTTAAGTTTCTCCAGTAAATATTGTTCGGCCATGACGATTGTATCGCTCCTTAAAATAACAAATTGGCTCAGCAAAAAATGACAAGCGACCCAGCAGATGCAGGGTCGTCGTTAACAGCAGAGCCAACCCGCTACTTTTTATTTTTGCCGCCAGAGGCTCTATCGTTCGTCATACCGTATTTACGACGGAAGCGTTCAACGCGACCTTCGGTGTCAATAATCTTCTGGGTTCCGGTGTAAAATGGGTGGTTTCCAGACCAAACATCTACGTGCAATTCTGGCTTAGTAGAGCCTACAGTCATTACAACTTGACCGTTGCAGTAAACCTTAGCTTCTGGATACCACTCTGGATGAATTCCTGGTTTAGCCATTGTTCCTTTCGTGGTCTATCTATATAAATTATAACGTTGAGCTTTCGAGGAAGAGTTAGAAGAGTTATGAGTTATGAGTTATGAGTTATGAGTTATAAATTAATAACTCCTCACTCCTAACTCCTCACTCCTAACTTCATTAACGTTTGGAGTACTGAGGAGCTTTGCGGGCTTTGTGCAAACCGTACTTTTTCCGTTCTTTTGCCCGTGGATCGCGGGTAAGGTAGCCTTCAGTTTTTAAAGGTGAGCGATTTTCTGGATCGAGTTGACACAGAGCGCGAGCTACTCCCAAGCGAACTGCATCTGATTGTCCAGTTAAGCCGCCACCTTCAGCTTTGACCAAAATATCATATTCGTTTTCCAAACCTAATGTTTCTAAAGGTGCTTTGAGCGCTCCTAGATAATTAGGATTGAATTGGAAATACAAATCTCCAGGTTTACCATTGACAATTAGCTGTCCGCTACCTGGAACTAAGCGTACCCGCGCGATCGCCGACTTACGACGACCGGTACCCCAGTACATTGCCCGACCGCTAGTGTTATCTGTTGCTTGCATTAACCTTGCTCTCCTGGAATGGTGTTAATTTTCAGTTCTTTGGGTTGTTGTGCTTGGTGGGGGTGAGTGGGACCAGCGTAGACTTTCAGCTTTGTAAACAACTGCCTTCCGAGGCTATTTTTGGGTAGCATACCTTTAACGGCATGTTCGATAATCCGTTCAGGTAAACGGTCTTGCAGTTTGGCGAAAGTTTCCGTCTTCATTCCACCAGGACGACCAGAGTGACGGCGGTAAAGCTTTTGAGTACGCTTTTTACCAGTTACGGCTACTTTTTCAGCATTGACGACGATAACGAAATCGCCTGTATCCATGTGGGGTGTAAATTCGGGTTTATTTTTGCCACGCAGGATCATAGCAATTTCGGTGGCTAAACGACCGAGACGTTGGTCAGCGGCGTCTATTACGTACCAATTATGCGTCAGGGAATTACCAGGAGGAAGGTAAGTTTTATTGATTGTCATTTGTCATTTGTCCTTTATTATTTGTTATTTGTCATTTGTCCTTTGTCATTTGTCCTTTGTCATTTGTCCTTTGTCATAAGCTAATTACCAATGACCAATGACTAATGACCAATGACTAATGACTAATGACAAACATGGGCTGAGTGTCAAACCAAACCTCTTTTGGAAAGGGAAAATCTGGATAGCCGACTCGCAATAAGCATAAACCCTGAGCGGGTGCAGCATGTTTCACTTCTTCCCGACGTTGATATTTCCAGAGGTCGGTAAAGTTAGCCAGCGATCGCTCTCCCGAACCCACTTGTACTAACATTCCCACTAACAGCCGCACCATACCATACAAAAATCCATCTGCTTGAATTTCAATATGGATAAATGGGCCAGTGCGATCGCATTCTACTGCTTGCACTTCTACCCAAGAATGCTTGCGACTTGAATTTGAGCGGTGAAAAGCGCTTAACTCATGGCGTCCAACCAGAGGTTTTAGTGCAGCTTGGATTAAAGATTCATCCAAGGGGGCATGATAATAATGCCAACTAAAAGGTTTGACAAATAAGTTTGGACGTTCATCAGTGTATATGGTATATCGATACCGCCGATAGGCTGCACTAAAACGAGCGTGCCAATCGTTGCTTACACCTGCTGAAGCCCTAATTAATATATCTTGCGGCAGGTAGCTGTTAAGAATTACAGCCCATTTATGAGCTGGTATCATACCAGTAGCATCAAAATGGGCAACTTGTGCGGCGGCGTGAACTCCACTATCAGTACGTCCCGCCCCATGTAGTGTTACAGGATGACCCAGTATTACAGAGATAGTTTTTTCTATCTCTTCCTGCACACTACGGTGTTGCGGTTGCCTTTGCCAGCCGTGAAAATGAGTGCCCAGGTATTGTATTACCAGGGCGACTCGCTTTTTTGCTGTAGGCTGGTGGCTCTCTAACATAGGAATTTTGTCATTTGTCCTTTGTCATTTGTCCTTTGTCATTTGTCCTTTGTGCTTTACTGATGAACAATGACTAATAACTAATGACCAATGACCAATGACTAATGACTAATAACTTAAACTAGTTCAATTATTGCCATCTCAGCATTATCGCCGCGACGAGGTACGGTATGCAGGATACGGGTGTAACCGCCTTGACGATTGCCATATCGATTGGGGGCTTGCTCAAAC
The DNA here is from genome assembly GCA_051861145.1 of Nostocaceae cyanobacterium. Lineage (GTDB taxonomy): Bacteria > Cyanobacteriota > Cyanobacteriia > Cyanobacteriales > Nostocaceae > JBHYDF01. The sequence continues at coordinate 53,457 of JBHYDF010000013.1, read as the reverse complement.
AGAGCATGAACCAGTTGCTTGTCGTAAATGTAACCTAGAGCTTGACGACGGGCTGACAAGGAGCCGTCTTTGGCTAAGGTAATCATTTTATCTACTTCAGCTCGTACTACCTTAGCTCGTTGTAAGGTAGTAGTGATCCGACCATGACGAATTAGTTCTGTGGTGAGTGATCGCAACAAAGCGCGACGCTGGTCAGCTGGTTTGCTGAGTTTTTTGACCCGATTACGGTGACGCATAGCTATGAATTACTAATGATAATGCTGATTCAGGTAATTTAATTTGGCTATAGTCTATAATTCAAAAGCCCATAATCTTAAAACTATTGACTAATGACTAATGACTAATGACTATTTAGCCATGTTTGGAAGCCCTTTCGGTTGGTAGGGTTATCCCTAAGCGTCGCTGTAAAGCTTCAACAACCTCTTCAGCTGACTTTTGACCAAAGTTTTTAATTTCTAACAGGTCTTCTTGGGTGTAATCCAACAAGTCTGCCACAGAATTAACTTGTGCCCGCTTGAGACAGTTATAAGCTCGGACAGAAAGTTGCAACTCTTCGATGGGGATTTGCGCTGTGGGGTCTTCTGGGATATCAGAGTCTGTATCCTTGATCTCGATATTAATATTTTTCAACGGATCAAATAAATTTACCAGGATACTAGCCGCAGAAGAAAGCGCTTCTTGGGGGGAAACACTACCATTAGTCCAAACTTCCAACAGCAGTCGGTCTTTTTGTATCCCGCTTTCGGCACGGGTTTCCTCAACGCTATAGTTAACTTTTCTGACTGGCATAAATACCGAGTCAATTTGCAGAAAGTCTAAGGATGTGGCTTCTTCGCGACCTCTTTCTACGGTGCGGTAGCCCTTACCTTTCTCGATCCGAAATTCCATTTCCAGTTTGCCTCCCTCAGCTAGGGTAGCGACATACTGAGTTGGATCTATGACTTCTACTTCACTTGGTAAATCAAAGTGTGCTGCGGTGACTGTAACTGGGCCTGTAACGAGTAAGCGACCAATTTGAGGTTGATTGGAATGGTTTTTGAGGACAACTTCCTTCATTCTCATGAGGATTTCTAACACGTCCTCCCTCACACCTGGAACGGTAGCAAACTCGTGTGTTACTCCCGCGATCCGCACTGCTGTAACTGCTGTACCCTCTAGATTAGACAGCAAAACCCGTCTCAGGGCGTTGCCAACGGTGGTTCCTTGTCCCCGCTCTAGAGGTTCTAAGACAAATTTACTGTAGTGGCTCCGACTTTCCTCTGTACTAGACTCTACACATTCAATTTGAAACTGCGCCACGGAGTAGCCTCCCTTGCTCTAAGGTCTTGCTAGTAGGCAATTGATTGCCTACGAATTTTGATTTATGCCCTGTGCTTGAGGTCTATCAAACTGCTCTCCTAACAATGGCGATAAAGTTTGACACCCCGAAGAGCCGACGGGCGCTATTTATTTTTTTAGGTTTTCCGAAGTTTTACAGCCTTTTGTGCAAAATAGGCTGATGGACTTCGGACGGCCACTATGCGTGTGAGGGAAACAGGCAAGTGTCAAAATCAAGCCGCCCATAATTGGTGACTTCTGTTTGTTGAATTTTCTTGCCTTTACCGCCCCAACAAATTGTGTCTATACTCGACGGCGTTTGGGCGGACGGCAGCCATTATGAGGAATTGGGGTAATATCTCTAATCAGAGTAATTTCCAGTCCTGCCCCTTGAAGTGCGCGGATAGCGGTTTCTCGACCTGCTCCCGGACCACTTACCATTACCTCAATTTGGCGCATTCCTTGGTCGATCGCTCGACGTGCTGCACTTTCAGCGGCGGTTTGTGCTGCAAAGGGAGTTCCTTTTTTTGCTCCTTTAAAACCGCTAGATCCAGCACTTGCCCAAGAAATTACATCTCCGTTTTGATCGGTAATGGTGACAATGCTATTGTTGAAAGTAGACTGGATATAAGCAACCCCGTTTGGAACGTTGCGTTTTTGCTTTTTGCTTCCAGTTTTTTTGGTTGGTTGTCGCGCCATATTGCTCTAATTGGATTAAGGTGTAACTTGCCCTCTTGCAAGCGTGAAAAAAGATTATTTATTTGGTTGGTGCTTTCTTCTTACCAGCAACCGTCTGCCGTCTTCCCCGACGGGTTCTGGCATTGGTGCGAGTCCTTTGTCCTCTCACTGGTAAGCCCATGCGGTGACGACGCCCTCTATAGGTGCCAATTTCAATCAAGCGCTTGATGTTCAATCCTTCCCAGCGCCTTAAGTCACCTTCAACTTGGTAGTTGCTTTCTACCTCTCCCCGCAAGGCCGCTACATCAGCATCACTGAGATCCTTGACACGAGTATCTGGATTTACACCCGTAGCTGCCAAAATAGCTTGCGACCTAGATAAACCAATTCCGTAAATATAAGTTAGACCAATTTCTACACGCTTATCGCGTGGAAGGTCTACTCCGGCAATACGAGCCACAACAATTGTCTCCCTATATGTTTTTGAGCTTTGCTGTTAGTTTTGTTCTGGTGATTTTTCTATCCCACGTCATCAAGTGCTAAAAATTGCGTTATTATTTCGCTCTAGCCTTGACGTTGTTTATGCTTGGGATTAGAACAAATCACCATTACGCGACCCCGACGGCGGATCACGTTACACTTTTCACACATTTTTTTGACCGACGCTCTGACTTTCATGGTCTACTGATTGACTCCAAATAGTAAATTATATCATTTTTGGGAAAATATTCAGTTAAATTGTAATAAGAAAACCAACGTTTGTTGGTACTGTGGTATAATCTTCTACATAAACTTACTTTTTCCGCAATCGATAGGTGATTCGACCCTTTGTGAGGTCATAGGGTGTTAGCTCAACCTTGACGCGATCGCCAGGTAAAATCTTGATATAATTACGGCGAATCTTGCCAGAAATATGAGCTAAAACGTTGAAGCCATTATCCAGGTCAACACGAAACATTGCATTGGGCAATGACTCGGTAACTGTGCCTTCCATCTCAATCAAATCTTGCTTAGACAATTTGCTTTTTCCTCAATTCAACAATTTTTAGTTCTTTTACAACTGTGTTTAGCATGTAAATGAACACAATTTGATAAATATATCAACGGTTTATTTATATATCTTATCCAAAATTTACGTGCATCTGCTGAGGGAAGGGCATTGAGCATTGGGCATTGGGCATTAGGCATTGGGCATTGGGAATTGGGAATTGGGCATTGAAGTACTGATTTTTCCCTAGCCCCTAACCCCTAACCCCTAGCCCAAGCGCCCCTAGCCCCTAGCCCTACGAATCGACTAGCTTTTGAAGTTCGGCTGTTACTTCTTCTGGGGACTGATTGCCATTTACAGTTAAAAGTTGATGGCGATCGCGGTAATAGTCAATCAAAGGAGCAGTTTCCGAGCGGTAGACTTCCAAGCGGCGGCGAATCACTTCTTCAGTATCATCATTCCGTCCGCGTTGCAGCAATCTATCTACCACAACTTCATCTGGAACATCCAAATTGACTACCTGTCCTCCACCTTGAGCCAGTTTTTGCAGCAATTCTTCCAGAAAAGCTGCTTGCTTGACAGTGCGGGGAAAACCATCCAAGATCCAACCCGAATTGGTATCGGGTTGTTTAAGACGTTCCTCCACCATTTCCTGCACAAGCTCATCAGGAACTAATTCACCCTTATCCATATAACTTTGAGCCTTAACGCCCAAAGAGGTTTGTTCTTTTAATGCTTGACGCAAGATGTCACCCGTTGAGATATGGGGGATATGCCTGAATTCTGCTAATGTTTTAGCTTGAGTTCCTTTACCAGCTCCAGGTGGTCCCAAGAAGATTAAACGCGTCACTATTGCTTCACCATTCCTTCGTAGCGCTGAGAGATGACGTAGGTTTGAACTTGTTTTGCCGTATCTATCGCCACACCAACCAGAATTAGCAAAGAAGTAGCACCCAATCCTCTAAAGGTTGGTACACCCAAAGCTCTTTCAATGGCGGTAGGAATAATAGCTATCAAACCCAAAAAGATAGCACCCAGAAAAGTTAGTCGATTCAAAACACGCTCGATATACTCGCTGGTTGCTTTACCCGGACGAATACCAGGAATACTAGAACCCATTTTCTTCAGGTTCTGGGCTACATCAACTGGGTTGACAATTAATGAAGAATAGAAGTAACTGAAGAAAACAATTGAAATTAGGTAAACGAGTGCATAAACCCAAGAACCGGAACCACCAGGACTCAGATAAGTGTTAACAATGTTCGCAAATTCCGGATTTCTTGTGAAATTAGCAATCAACAGTGGCAGACTGAGAATGGCAGCAGCAAAAATAATTGGCATTACTCCGCCTTGATTTAGGCGCAAGGGGAGGTAGCTACGTTGCTCAGCGAAAATGCGCCGACCTACTTGGCGACGAGCAGAAATAATCGGGATACGGCGGATTGCTTCTTGAACAAATACAATACCAACAATTGTTGCCAGGAAAACCAAGACTAATACAATTACCGGACCGACTCTTTCCCGCGCTATTTCCTGTCCACTGCCTTGAATGTAAGCAAAGGTATCGCTTAGAGATTTTGGTAGGGTAGCGACAATATTGACAAAAATCAACAAAGATGCTCCGTTACCCACGCCGCGCTCTGTGATTACTTCTGATGCCCACATTACAAACATTGAACCAGCGACGAGAGCAACAGCCGTCTCGACCACGAAAATAGGTCCAAAGTTAAAAGCAAAACCTCTGAGCCAGAATGCTGCTAAAAAGACACTTTGAAGAATTGCCCAACCTAAAGAGACATAACGTGTAATTTGAGAAATTTTCCGCCTTCCAGCTTCGCCTTCATTTTTCTGTAAATTTTCTAAAGCTGGAATTGCAGCGGTGAGCAATTGGATGATAATTGAGGCGTTGATGTACGGCAAAATACCCAAGGCGAAAACTCCCAATGCAGAAAGTCCGCCTCCGGAAAAGATATCTAAAAAGCTGAATATCTGGTTATTGCTAGCAATAGCCTCAGCAAACCGCTCTCTATCAATTCCTGGTATGGGTATATGTATGCCCATACGAATCAACACTAAGATACCGACGGTGACAAGCAGCCGACCTCTTAGCCCAGCTGCTTGCGCCATCTGCATAAAAGTTTCTTGCGCTGTTGGGGGTTTATCTCGACTAATCATAGAGGCTACCGAAGAATAGTGAACCAGGCGCTGGCTAGAGTACACGTGCGCTTAGGTGCGCTCACACTTGGCTCACTCTAAAACTTCACAACTCCCACCAGCTGCCTCAATTTTGCTACGAGCTGTACCTGTGAAAGCTGCTGCCTGCACTTTGAGCGGAACGCTCAATTCCCCATCCCCCAAAATTTTCAATGGTCCTTGAGCAGCAGTGATAATACCTGCTTCTTTCAAGGAGGTCAGAGTTACTTCTGTATTTGCTGGGAGGGAGGCTAGCTTCTCTACATTAATCGTAGTGTACTTTTTACGGTTAACTAGTGGAAAGCCCTTTAACTTGGGTATACGACGGTACAATGGCTGTTGACCACCTTCAAAACCTGGTCTAGTGCTGCTACCAGAGCGAGCATTTTGACCGCGCATACCTTTACCAGCACTCGCACCTTGACCGGCAGAAATACCACGGGCTAAACGGCGGCGGCGTTTCTTAGAGCCTTTTTGCGGGCGAACGTCATTTAGTCTCATAAGCGAAAACTTTCTTAATTTTTTGTTATTTATCTTTACATTTAGTCATTAGTCATTAGTCATTAGTCATTAGTCATTAGTAAAGAACTTGAACAAAGAACTTTTGACAAATGACAATTAATCAACAACCAACAAACAACTAAACTTTAAATGTAAAGATTTTCGAGGGGGATACCTCGGTCTTCGGCAACTTCGGAGAAGGTACGCAGGGTAGCAAGAGCGTTAATTGCAGCTCTTGCGTTGTTGAGAGGATTGTTAGAACCGAGTTGCTTAGCCAAGATGTTACGAACACCTGCTAATTCCAGCACGGTACGAACCGCACCACCGGCGATTACACCAGTACCAGGAGACGCTGGTCGCATCATGACTTTAGCACCGCCACCTGTCCCATTTATGGGATGGGGAATAGAGTTGGATTTGGTCATAGGGATTTCAATCAGATGTTTTTTGCCGTCGGCTACACCTTTTTTCACCGCACCAATTACATCTGAGGCTTTACCTACTCCCACGCCAACTTGACCGCGTTCATTACCAACAACTACGATCGCACGGAAGCTAAGTTTTTTACCACCTTTTACTACCTTGCTCACCCGGCGGATCTGAATAACCCGCTCTTGCCAGTTTGTTTCTTCTTTCTTTGCGCGGTTAGTTTTACGACGATTTGTTGCCATAATCTATGTCCTTAGTCATTTGTCCTTTGTCATTTGTCATTTGTCATTTGTCCTTTGTCATTTGTCATTTGTTGCTTGTTGTTTGAAGCAACCAACTATCAACTACCAACTACCAACTACTAACTAATGACCAATGACTAATGACTAATGACAAATTAGAAATCTAAACCAGCTTCACGTGCTGCTTCAGCAAGTGCTTTCACGCGACCGTGATAGAGATTGCCACCGCGATCAAAGACTACTTTGGTGATACCTTTTTCTCTAGCTCGCGCTGCGATTAATTTGCCAACTTCAGTGGAAGCATTGCAGTTTCCTCCAGAAGATAATTTGGATTTTACCTCTGGCTCTACAGTAGAAGCTGCTACTAAAGTGTGATGCTGAGTATCATCAATCACCTGAGCATAAATATGCTGGTGCGAACGAAATACCGCTAGCCTTGGACGTTCAGAAGAACCGTTAACTTTACCACGGATACGCCGACGGCGACGCTCTTTTGATTCTATACGAGTACGTTTCATACTTACTTCTTACCACTCTTACCAGTCTTACCAGCTTTGCGTCTGACCGCTTCGCCAGCGTAGCGAATACCTTTACCTTTGTAAGGTTCTGGTGGGCGAACACCACGAATTCTAGCCGCTGTGTTGCCTACCACTTCTTTGTCATAACCGCTGACAATAACGTTAGTGTTATTTTCAACCGCAAACTGAATTCCTTCTGGTGGTTCAATCTGCACTTGATGGCTGTAACCCATGTTCAAAACTAGGTTACGACCTTGTACTTGTGCCCTGTAACCAACCCCTTGAATTTCCAAACGGCGCTGAAATCCTTGGGAAACTCCCTCAACCATGTTGGAAACCAAGGTACGGCACAAACCGTGCATTTGCCTTGAAATACGTGATTCATCCCGGCGATTTACCGTTAGTACTTCTCCTTCTCGAGAGATAATCACATAGGGGGGAAGTTCACGAGAAAGTTCACCTTTGGGACCTTTGACAGCAACTTTTGTACCATCAATAGTCACTTCTACTTTTGCCGGAACTGTAATTGGGCGTTTACCAATTCGAGACATAACTTTCCTTTTGTTAATTGTTAATTGTTAATTGTTAATTGCTAATAGTTAATTGTTCTATTAACCATTAACCATTAACCATTAACCACTACCAAACGTAGCAAAGTACTTCACCACCCAAGTTCTGACGCCGCGCTTCCCTATCAGTCATGATGCCACTGGATGTGGAAATAATGGCGATACCAATGCCACCTAATACCCGTGGTAATTCTTTTTTATTGGAGTAAACGCGCAAACCTGGTCTACTTACCCGCTTCATAGCAGTGATGATGGGTTGGCGATTTTTACCCTTATATCTAAGGGCAATCTGTATGTTACGCTTTACTCCTTCTCCTACCTCTTCGTAATCACCAATGAAGCCTTCTTGCTGAAGAACTTTGGCGATACTACGGGTCATTTTCGTGGATGGCACTTGTGTAGTTTGATGCCGCGCCATAGTAGCATTACGGATGCGCGTCAACATATCAGAAATAGTGTCGTTAGTTGCCATCGATTCCTCTTTAAATAAACTTATTGATCCCTAAAGGGCATTCCCATTTCTTTTAGTAAGGCGCGGCCTTCTTCGTCAGTGGTGGCTGTGGTAATGATGGAAATATCCATCCCCCGGATTTGGTCAACGCTGTCGTACTCGACTTCTGGGAAAATCAATTGTTCTCTCACGCCGAGGGTATAGTTACCGCGACCGTCAAAACTTTTAGGACTGATACCGCGAAAGTCACGAATTCTTGGTAAAGACAGGTTAATTAAACGGTCGAGAAAGGCATACATGCGATCGCCTCTCAGCGTTACCATGACGCCAACGGGCATACCTTGACGAATTTTGAAGCCAGCGATCGCTTTTTTTGCCCGTGTCACTACGGGTTTTTGACCTGTCACTAACGCGATTTCGCTGAGCGAAGCTTCTAATGCTTTAGCATTTTGGGATGCTTCTCCCAAACCCCGGTTCACAGTAACTTTCACCAACTTCGGTACTTGATGAATGTTGGTGTAATTGAACTGCTTGGTCAGTTTGGGGACAATTGTTTCTTGGTATAAACTTTTGAGTTTGTTTGCCATAATTTTTTGTCCTGATTATCCCTGGGCTTGGTCAGGGAAAGAATGTTTTTCGTCATTTGTCTTTTGTCATTTGTCATTTGTCATTTGTTTTTACTAATGACTAATGACTAATGACCAATGACTAATAACTATTTATCTAGGATTTCGCCCGTCTTTTTCAGCATCCGTACCTTCTTACCTTCTGAGGTGAAGGTGTAGCAGACACGACTCACAACGTTTTGCTTAGTGGAGTAAAGCATGACGTTGGAACTGTGAATGGGGTATTCCTGAGTGACGATACGTCCAGATTCCCCTTCTGCTTGTGGTTTGACGTGCTTGGTTTTAATATTGACGCCTTTGATGAGGACTTTGCTTTCTTGGGGAAGTGCTTTGATAATTTCGCCAACTTTGCCTTTGTCTTTACCGGAAATTACCTGTACGGTGTCCCCAGTTTTGACGTGCATCTTATAAAATTTTGGCTTCTCTTTTTTCTTACTTGCCATTACAGCACCTCCGGAGCCAGAGAAACTATTTTGGTAAAGTTTTTATCACGCAGTTCCCGTGCAACTGGTCCAAAGACCCGTGTTCCTCTAGGGTTGCCATCTTTGTTGATAATAACTGCGGCGTTGTCGTCAAAACGAATACTCATACCGCTATCTCGGTTGATATTGTGGCGGGTGCGGACAATAACCGCTTCCACAACATCAGATTTTTTCACAGCCATGTTTGGCTGGGCATCTTTGACAACAGCGATAATTTTATCGCCTACGTGACCGTAGCGACGATTACCTGCTCCTAAGACACGGATGCACATAAGTTTACGCGCACCGCTGTTGTCTGCAACATTAAGATAAGTCTGGACTTGAATCACAATTATTCTCCTTGTTTTAGGTAATCGTTAATTGCTAATTGTTAATTGCTAATTGCTAATTGCAATTAACTATTAACCATTAACCATTAGCTATTACCATTAGCTGTTTTTTATAGTCAGAATTTCTGTGACTTGCCAGCGCTTGGTTTTGCTTAAGGGTCTCGTTTCTTGAATGCGAACGCGATCGCCTATTTTGCACTTATTTTCTTCGTCGTGAGCTTTATAGCGCTGGGTTTTCACTACAATTTTGCCGTACTTGGGATGGGGAGCGCGGTTTTCAACGGCGACTACCACCGTTTTTTGCATTTTGTCGCTCACTACCAAGCCAACTCGTTCTTTGACTGCCATACTCTCCTACTTTGTTTTGAAGTTATGAGTTATGAGTTATGAGTTATAAGTTATGAGTTGTTAGTTATGAGTTGAATTTAATTCTTAATTCCTAACTCTTAACTCCTCACTCCTCACTCTTAACTCTTAACTTTGCTGCTCTTTCGCAGCTGCCCGTTTGCGCTCTGATTCTACTGTCAGTAGTTGAGCTAAGCGGTGCCGGGCGTGGGTAAACTGGTGGGGTTTTTCTAGTTGTCTTGTTGCTTTTTGCAACCGCAATTGAAATAACTGCTTTTTAACAGCAATAATTTCCTCAGCCAGTTTTTCGTCGCTTAATTCTCTTGCTTCTGAAATTTTGGGAAGAGGCATAACCTACTCCTGCGGCTCTTGCTCAGAGCGTGTAATGAACTTAGTTTTAATCGGCAGCTTATATGCAGCCAAACGCATAGCTTCACGAGCAGTAGCTTCAGGTACACCAGCGATTTCAAACAAAATCCGTCCTGGCTTGACTACTGCTACCCAATATTCGGGTGAACCCTTACCGGAACCCATACGGGTTTCAGCGGGACGCATGGTTACAGGTTTATCCGGGAAAACGCGAATCCAAATTTTACCACCCCGGCGGATGTAACGAGTCATCGCTCGACGAGAAGCTTCGATTTGACGAGCGGTGATCCAAGCGGGTTCTTGAGCTTGGAGGGCAAAATCACCAAAGTTCAGGGTGCTGCCAGCGGTGGCAAGACCTTTCATTCGTCCGCGCTGTTGTTTGCGGAATTTTGTTCTTCTAGGACTTAGCATGATTTGTCATTTGTCATTGGTCATTTGTCATTGGTCATTGGTCAAGAGTCATTCACTAATGACTAAGGACTAATGACTAATGACTATCCTTCATTTGAACGGTCTTCAAATTGCTGGCGACGGCGTTGCTGTTGACGGCGACGTGGTTCACGTTCGCGTGTTGTTGGGGCTGGAGTTTCCTCTTGTCCGGGAATGATTTCTCCCTTAAATACCCAAACTTTGATACCGAGAATACCGTAAATAGTTTTTGCCGTGCAGTAAGCGTAGTCAATGTCAGCCCGTAAGGTGTGTAGAGGTACTCTACCTTCACGAGTCCATTCTGTCCGGGCAATTTCTGCACCGTTGAGACGACCGCTGACTTGAACTTTGATACCTTGTATGCCAGCGCGTTGAGCGCGTTGAATGGCTTGTCGTACCACCCGGCGGAAGGAAACACGGCGTTCTAGTTGTTGAGCGATGTATTCAGAAATCAGGTAAGCATCGGCATCAACGCGCTGAACTTCAACTACGTTAATGCGAATTTGGCGATTGCTACCCAACAATTCTTGTAGTCCAGTACGCAATGCTTCAATACCTTGCCCACCACGACCTACAACTACGCCAGGACGAGCCGTGCGTACTTCTAAATCAATTTGATCTGCTTTGCGCTCAATCCGTACTTCAGAAATACCAGCATTGTTTTGAGCGTATCTGCCCAGCTTTTTATCAATGAATTTACGGAGTTTGTGGTCTTCTTGTAAAAGTTCTGGATAGCGGCTAGGGTCGGCAAACCAACGGGATTGATGTTCTTGGGTAACTCCCAAGCGAAAACCAACTGGATGAATCTTTTGTCCCACGAATGCTTCCTCTAAAAATTTCTTTTTGTACGCAATTTTTCTGTAGGTGTGCTTATTCTTCTGGGGTTCCAGCAGCAACAGCTACAGTAATATGACACGTTGGTTTCCGAATTTGGTACGCTCGACCTTGCGCCCTAGGTTGGAACCGTTTTAGTACTGGTCCTTGATCTGCATAGGCTTTAGTAATAACAAGCTCAGCGCGATCTAGTCCGGCGTTATGTTCGGCATTAGCAGCAGCGCTTCTGAGAACCTTTAATACAGGTTCACAGGCGCGATAGGGCATAAATTCGAGAATAATTAACGCTTCTCGGTAAGACCGTCCGCGAATTTGATCGAGTACCCGACGCACTTTATAGGGGGACATGCGTACGTAACGAACGATCGCCTTTACTTCATTTGTAGTATCGATTGCCATAGTTTTCTCCATTTTTGTCATTAGTCATTAGTCATTAGTCATTAGTTCAAAATCAACGACAAATGACCCTTACGGGTTCGCCAGTCGCTCATGGGGGAGACCCCCAAGACCGCGCTGGCTCACAAATGACAAATGACTATCTACCAGCTTTTTTATCTTTGGTATGACCCCTAAAAGTGCGCGTGGGGGCGAACTCTCCCAATTTATGTCCTACCATCTGGTCACTGATGAAAACAGGTACGTGTTGACGTCCGTTATGAACAGCGATGGTATGACCAACCATTTCGGGTAGAATTGTCGAAGCTCGCGACCAAGTTTTGATAACTTCTTTTCTGTTGCTATCGTTGAGCTTTTCAATTTTGCGCAGCAAATGATCCGCTACGAAAGGACCTTTTTTAAGAGAACGACCCATAATTAGAAAGTTTTGAGTGATGAGTTAGGAGGCGCGGAGTTAGGAGTTAGGAGTTAGGAATTTTAACTCTTAACTCCTAACTCTTAACTCCTAACTTTTTAGGATTCCCGACCGCCGCGACCGCGTTTAGAGGATCTACGGCGACGACGTACAATCAACTTGTTACTTGGCTTCTTGGGTTTGCGTGTCTTCATACCCAATGTTGGTTTACCCCAAGGTGTTACAGGTCCGGATCTACCAATAGGTGCCCGACCTTCACCACCACCGTGGGGGTGGTCAACTGGGTTCATCACGCTACCTCTGACGTGAGGACGGCGACCCTTCCAGCGAGTTCTACCGGCTTTACCCAAGCTCAAGTTTCTGGCGTCAACGTTACCTACCTGTCCAATGGTGGCGTAGCATTCCCGTCGCACCATACGGACTTCTCCAGAAGGTAGTTTCAGGGATACATAGTTACCTTCTTTTGCCACTACTTGAGCTGTAGCTCCAGCAGCACGAACGATTTGACCGCCTTTTCCAGGAGTCAATTCAACGTTATGAACGCTCGTACCCAAGGGAATGTTAGAAAGTGGGAGAGCATTGCCATCTTCGATGGGAGCATCGGGACCAGCCATAACTGTTGTGCCGACTTTCAAGCCGTTAGGCTGGAGAATGTAACGTTTTTCGCCGTCTTGGTAATGCAAAAGGGCAATCCGGGCGTTACGGTTGGGATCGTATTCAATTGCTGCGACTTTTGCGGGAATATTACGTTTATTCCGTTTAAAGTCAATGATGCGGTAAAGCTTTTTGTGTCCGCCACCCCGGAAACGGCTAGTAATACGCCCTTGATTGTTCCGACCTTTATGGCGATGTTTATATACTGTTAAGGACTTTTCCGGCTCGGTTTTGGTAATTTCCGAGAAGTCGGAAATTGTCACCTGCCGAGTACTGGGGGTGTAGGGGCGATAAGAACGAGTACCCATAAGCTTTGAGTTTTGAGTTTAGAGTTAGGAGGCGCGGAGTTAGGAGTTAGGAGTTAGAAGTTAGGAATAATTCTTAACTCTTAACTCCTAACTCCTAACTTTTTACACTTCTGGGAATAGAACTTGTCTAATCTTCTCTTCGTCCCCAAGTGCGACTGTGACGATGGCTCGTTTGTATTGGGGCTTGAAACCAATAAATCTACCAACGCGGCGCTTTTTGCGTGGAGGATTTGTAGTATTAACCTTTACAACTTTGACATCAAATAAGCTTTCGATCGCTGCTTTAATGTCTAGCTTGGTCGCTTTTGGAGAGACTTCAAAAGTATATTTATTCTGCTCCATTAGCATGGTCGCCTTTTCGGTCACAATTGGACGACGTACTAAGTCGGGCAGATCACGGGGGTCAAACCTAGTCACTGTAGACCTCCTGGATTTTTTCTAGGGCTGATGCTGTCACTACAATCTTGTCGGCGTTGAGCAAGTCGTAAACGTTGAGTTGATCAGCGGCAATTAGTCTTAAATTCTCGATATTGCGAGCGGACAAATACACGTTTTCGCTGCGCTCAGACAAAATTAGCAGTGTTTTGCTCTCTGGGTTGGAACCCCAACGAGCGATCGCTGATACCAATTCTTTGGTTTTGGGACGTGGTAACTCAGAGCTAAATTCTTCTACCACAATCAAATCGTCAACGCGGCTAGCAAAAGCTGTCCGTAGTGCCAGACGGCGTTCTTTGCGGTTCATCTTCAAGTTAAAGTCTCTGGGTTTTGGCCCAAAGATGACACCGCCACCACGCCACAGTGGTGAACGAATAGATCCCGCACGCGCACGACCTGTACCTTTCTGCCGCCAAGGTTTGCGTCCGCCACCTCGGACTTCGGAACGAGTTTTCGTACTCGCAGTTCCTTGGCGAGCGTTGGTCATTTGTCTAACTAAGGCTCTATGTACAACATGAGCCGCTGTTTTTTCCTTGGCAACCCGCAAGTCGAAGCTTTTTTGCCCGACTTGTTCTCCCTGCCAATTTTTAACTACACATTCAAACATTTTTAGTGTCCTTTGTCATTTGTCCCTTGTCATTTGTCCTTTGTCATTTGTCCTTTGTTTAGTCGCTAATGACTAATGACTAATGACTAATGACTAACCAACTACCTTGGCAGGCACAATATTCAGCAAGGAACCGGGTTTACCAGGAACAGCTCCTTTGATTAGCAATACGTTGCGTTCTGGGTCTACACGCACCACAGTCAGTTTGCTAACTGTAACGCGACCACCTCCTAAACGACCCGGTGCCCGCTTACCTGGATAGACGCGACCGGGTGTTGTACCAGCACCGATGGAACCCGGCTCTCTATGGTTTTTGGAACCGTGTGACATAGGTCCACGACCGAAGTTGTTGCGTTTCTGGTTGCCAGCAAAACCGCGACCAATACTTTTACCTATGACATCTACAATTTGACCTGCGCTAAAAATATCTGCCTTAATCTCTTGACCTAAAGAATATTCGCCAGAATTATCTATGCGATATTCCTTGAGGTGACGTAAGGCTGGGGCAGATGATTTAGCTAAGTGACCTAATAAGGGTTTATTCAACGCCTTTGGCTTAACCTCGCCATAACCTACTTGGATGGCGGAGTAACCGTCGGTCTGTTTTGTTTTAACTTGAGTAACGGTACATGGCCCTGCTTGAACGACGGTGACGGGAATAGCTACTCCTGCCTCGTCAAAGATTTGGGTCATGCCCAGTTTGGTGCCGAGAATGCCTACAGACACAGTTACTGGCTCTCCTTTGTTAGTTGCTTCCTTGGGAATTGGATTCTTCAAGACACTGGTGTACACGCTCTTCGAGCAACTCTCCGCTTTATTTAGCGGCACCTCTGAAGTCAGGAGCGGCTTAGGCTATAGCGGCTCCAACTTCTCTGGGTTTCCACCAAGCGTCCGTGTTCTTTGGCGAATCCACTTAACTTTACACTCTCTTGTCACCAGAACAGCCAAAAGCCCCTTCCGCCTCGGAAGGAATTACCTCTGGATTATCAAATGCAAGGCTTTAGAGCTTTGCGCTTTGTGCAGCAATGCTTTTATCCAAGCAATTGCTCTGGCACTTTCTGGTAGTAGTGGGACTTGGGCAGTATTCTACCCAGTATCCGTTAACTGAAACTCATGCAATGCTACAAACCAACATTGCGGCTCAGTTTCTACTTCACTAGTCACCTGAAACTATTGTTTAAGCTTTTGCCTATTTTTTCAGGGCTGCAAGAGTGAATGTAGTTGGTTGTGAGGGTTGGCTTTTATTTACAACCTTACCCTTTTCTTAAGTGACCTTAAGGCTTTTTTAGTTTACCAGTCTCCTGTCCATTCTAGCTAGCTTATCCCATTTGGAATGCACTTATCAGTCTTTAACAACTAAAACAGCTAGGAATGGCAATAAGGGGGCATAATAAATGGTCACAATCTAAAAATATAGCTCATATATCTAAATTTGTCTATAATTTTTTTTCGGGAGTGGGGAGTGGGGATAGCCCCAGGTAATAAAACTGAGGAGGGAGTGTTGATATCTTGCACTAATTGCGAAAAGCCTGGAAATAAATTTCCGGTTTTGTTCCAGACGCGAAATTTCGCGTCTGGAACAAACCCATTCAAAAGGGTTAAAACTCTTAACCAGTCGGTTTTGAACCGACTTTAGCTATCAGCCGGAAATTTATTTCACGGCTAATTTTAGGCTTGTTGAGAATAATGCAACACGTCAGGAGTGGGAAGTAGGGAAAATCAACTTCTGTTTTCTGCCTCTTAGCTTCTGCTTTAGACTGGGGAAGATAGGGTGAATAATAGAGATATCTGAGTGGGACAGGACGAAAAATTTATGGCATTAATTACCACTGGCAACACTTTAATTCGCGATTTGGAAAAACATGGCGCTCTTGGTGTTTACGTACCCCTAGAAGGAGGTTTTGAAGGTCGGTATAGACGAAGACTGCGTGCATCAGGATATGTCACTTTGCATATTACTGCCAGGGGACTGGGAGATTTAGCCGCCTATCTCACCGGAGTTCATGGAGTTAGACCTGCGCACCTTGGTAAAAAAAGTACTGGTAGTGGGGCGGCTGTAGGTTACGTATACTATGTACCGCCTATTATTAACTATCAGCTAGAGCAGTTACCACCAAAATCTAAAGGGTTGGTATTGTGGATTATTGAAGGGCATATTCTTTCCGATCAGGAAATTGAGTATTTAGCGAATTTGCCTAAATTGGAACCACGAGTCAGAGTGGTGATTGAAAGAGGTGGCGATCGCGCTTTCCGTTGGATGCCTTTAGAAAAAACCCTTGCAGTAGCTAGTTAGTCATTTGTCATTTGTCATTTGTCATTTGTCATTTGTTAGTAGTTGGTGGTTCATGGTTAATGGTTCATAGTTCATAGTTCATGTTTATTAACCATTAACTATTAACCATTAACCAATGACCAATGACTAATGACTATTGACTATTGGCTAATGACTAGTTACCAAGTTCACTGAGCATTTCTACAACACTAACCCGGAATCCGCAGGATGCAAATAACTGCCGCGCCCTTTCATTGGCTGCTGCTGTATCTAACCGAATTTGCTTGACTCCCATCTGCTGGAAGTTTTCAATAGTCATCATTACCATTTGCCGCGCAATGCCGTTTTGTCGATATTCCGGCTCAACCCAAAGGTCATGAATAATAGCGTATTCCTGCAAACGGTAAATTGCTATTTCTCGCTCCATGCTTGCTGCAACAAATGCTACCAGTTTCTCTTCATACTCAGCTACAAGAAATATACTACGCTCATCAGTAGCCAAACGCTGCAACCATTTTTCATAACGCTTTTCTGGATGGGGAAGAATACCAAATTTAGCGTTATCCCAAGATTCATGTAATGCACAAATCTTAGCAACCATCGGTAAAACTGCGGGTATATCGGCTGGTGTAGCGGAGCGAATTTGCATATTATTAGTCATTAGTCATTAGTCATTAGTCATTAGTCATTGGTCATTGGTCATTGGTTAGTGGTTAATAGTTAATAGTTAATGGTTAATAGCCATGAACTATGAACTATGAACCATTAACCATGAACCACCAACTACTAACAAATGACAAATGACTAGTGCTTTTAAAAAGTGAGAGGATAAGTTAAATCAAATTCTCGATATATAGTGATGCGACAGGAGTTAGCAGGCTCTTGCAATAATTCGCAATCTAAACCACCTGTAATTTGCGTAACTGGTCGCTTCAAAGGTTTTTCAAGCTGATACCACTCACGGTTACTCCATTCAAAAATAGCAGCATCTACTATCTTTTGCAATTCAGATGCCATTAGCATGAGTTCAAATTTATCTTTGCTGTTTCCAATCAAGAAAAATCTCAAAGAAAGTGATTGGGTAATGAGTGGACGTGGTTCGTTTGCTGATAGAGTATTACATTCTCTAAATAGCAAATCATAAGGTTGAAATTGCAAATTCTCTTGTTGTTGCTGAAAAGTTTTTTCTATTGTTTTCAAACGCTCATCTAAGTGTGGTAGAAGCCCAAGTTTTGCGTCTGTTAACAGTTGGCGAATATTAGAAGTTTGATTCATTATAAAAGTTTTGGTTGGTTGTTGGTTGTTCATGGTTCATGGTTAATGGTTCATAGTTAATGGTTTATGGCTATTAACAATTAACAATTAACTATTAACAATTAACTATTAACTATTAACCACTATCCAAAAAATATTAATCCTGCTGGTGCGAAAATAGATAAGCACCCCATAGAGTAAGAGCGATCGCTATTATCAGCAAAATTGGTATGGTGTACCAAGGAAACTGGGACAATGGCAGATAAGCGGCTGCACGTAGTCCAATGCTGGCATAGGTTAGGGGCAATAAGTACACTACAACTTTAAGGATACCTGGCAATGTATTTGGGTCAAAAAATGTCGCTCCTAAGAAGGACATAGGAATGAGAACAAAATTATTGTAAAGCCCTACTGATTCGAGCGATCGCACGGTCAATCCCACAATTACTCCCAACCCAGCAAAAACAGCACAACTCAGTACCAGCAACAACAGAAACAACGGGTGTAAAAAACGCCAGTTTCCAGTAAATAGCAATGCAACCAAAATCACACTCAGCGAAGTCATCAACCCCCGCGTCACTCCCGCCAGCATTTTACCAATGTGCAACCCTAGAGGATGTACGGGAACAAGTAACAATTCCTCAAAGTTTTTGTTAAAAAGCCTGTCTCCACAAATGGAAAACGTCGTCCCAGTAAAGCTTACCGTCATCGACGATAACGACACCATTCCCGGCAAAATAAATGCTAAGTAGTTATCATAATTACTACTTATTCCTACACCTGGTTTTATAGCACTACCCAAGCCTAAACCAAAAGCCAAGATATATATCAGTGGAGATATTAATCCAGATGCAGCAATTTGTACTATTCTTACACGCAATTCCAGCCAATCTCCCCAAAAAATTGTGAGGCTATCTGCTAGGAGGGTTTGAAATTGCGATATTTTAAACCTCTTGCCCAAGAGTAGGGATTTTTGAGATGTCACTTTCTTGCATTAATGTATCAACTTTTTCTTAATTAATAATTAACATTTCTTGATACTCTACTGCCAGAAGTCATAAAAAGCTCTCACATTCAGTGAATTAAAATCAAAAAACAAAAAATGAAAAAATAGACTTAGCAAGCATTGTGAATGTACTAAGCTGAAAATTACAAGTTTGATTGCCGAAACACAAGGTAAAATATGTAACTAAGCATTTTTCAGAAATATATAATAATAAAATGTATCTTTGATTCTCAAAGTCACAATATTACTGCATGGAATAGCTTAAATAGAAGCTAATGACCAATGACAAATGACTAATGACTAAAGATAAAGTTGCAAGCAATTACAGCGAATAATCGGCATACTTAAATAAGGAGAGCAGTTGAAACCACTCCCTGCTATCCAACGTGTGAAGTTAATGAAGTGAAAATGAGACGTAAATCTACTGGTAGAACGACTACTACTCCTAAATCCCCTGCTTTCCAAGCCCCTTTGTTTAATTTCACCACCATGGCAATTTTGGGGGGTGTTTTTATTTTGGGCATTGGGATTGGTATTGCTTTTAGCTCTACGACCACACTTACACCAGCCAACGTGGCTACTCGTGAATTCATTGACACCAAAGCACCAAACCCTGAGATTTGCGTGCAGTATGGAGCCAGTGCTATGGTCATGGACACTAGACTGTTCGTAACACTCAACCCCTTTAATGTTTACGTTTCTCAGCCTAGTATGCGTCCTGGATGCGTTATACGTACCAGCAACTGGGAGATTTTAAGACAAAGAAATCTAGTGACCAATGAACAGGTAAGAGATTGTAAGAACCGCCTAAATACCTTTGGTTATACAGGTAATTTAAGTGAAAAACCTGATATTAACTGTATTTACCAGAATGACGCTGCTAAAAACTTCTTTATCACGGAGCCTGGAGCAGTTGCACCACCGATAGAGACGGAAAGATTCTAAGAAAGAGTTAATAGTTAATGGTTAATGGTTAATGGTTAATAGCCACGAACCATTAACTATGAACTATGAACCATTAATAACTAACTCCTAACTTTATGGAGTTGGGTAGGGTAGAGGTTGACCAAATTCAATAGTAGTGCCCGAATTAGGATAGTTGGTTTGATTGTTGGGGTTGGTTGGGATGGGAAAATTTTGTGATGGGAAAAAAGGAATATTGTTGTTAATATTGCCAGGCTGATTGGGGAAAATAGCTGGAGGCAGAAGAGAATCAGGTTTTTGAGAAGGGTTGTTAGGAGTAATGGGCGGTACAGTCACTAAAGGAGGCTGTGAGGAGTTGGAGTTATAGGTAGTTGTTGGTAGATTATTCTGAGACGGTGGCGAGTTGTAAAAGCCTTGAGATGGAGGCAAATTGCCTGAAGGTGGAGGTGGGTTGTAAAAGCCTTGAGATGGAGGTAGATTGCCCGAAGGTGGAGGTGGATTGTAAAAGCCTTGAGATGAAGGTAGATTGCCTGAAGGTGGGGGTGGGTTGTAAAAGCCTTGAGATGGAGGTAGATTGCCCGAAGGTGGAGGTGGGTTGTAAAAGCCTTGAGATGGAGGTAGATTGCCCGAAGGTGGAGGTGAAAACTTTCCAGGTGCTGAAGATGCATTGTTTGTAGCTGTAAAAGGACGTAAAACCCAACGCGTCGGATTTTGCCATGAAACGGGTTGCAATTGCACTTGGTTCGGATCTAGAAAAGTCCCTGGTGCTAAGTCTATTACAATGCGAGTTACGTCCGCGCTGAATTGCGAAATACGGATGCTTTGAATAGTTCCAGAATAATTTTGTTGGGTAGGAACATAACCCAACTTGGTATCTGGTAAATCTATAACAATGCGAGACGGTTGGGAGAGGTAGAAATAGCGTGGCTGTGAAGGTGATGAGAGAGTCAGTTCCAGTTGTAAAGCTTCTGGGTAAAAGCGCCAATCTTCTAACCTTACTGCCGGTGCAGCACTACTACTACCTGTTTCGAGGATAAATGCTGCGTATAAACTAAACAGGCTAATCCTAAAGAATTGCTTGCTCCAACACCAAAAAAATTGTTTATTTCTGAATTGCTTCTCCATCAAAACCTCTTTGCCCAACTTCTGCAAGAAGTTCAATATTATCATTGCACCAGCATTTAAGTAGATAGGCATAAATATAGTAAAAATAGGGCGGGCGAGACGCCCACCCCACAATAAATTTATTGTTCTTGTGGGGTGGGCATCCTGCCCGCCCTAGTCACAAAAAGCCTGGAAATAAATTTCCGGAACCTAAAGCTTAAACCCATTAAAATGGGTTAAAACTGATATCTTGCAGCGTTCTCAACAAGAGCCAGAGGCTCTAATTCTCAACTGCCAGGTTGAACCTGGTAACGAGGTTTTGGAGGGCTGCCGCCTCCAGGCTGCTGCAAAGGCGTGCAAGATATCATTTAAAACTCTTAGAGGATGTTTTAAAAGTATCCTGGCGATTAGAAATCGCGGCTACACAAATAAAATTAATTCTCAGATTTTTCCTGGGATTTTTGTAGTATAGCAGTAAATCCAATCGGCTTGGAAATTCCACTCACTGTTATTTGACCTGTAAAACTCTCTTTATCTGCTTGTTGCATTTGCAGATTGATTGAATTCAGAGAATTCTGATCAAGGTTTGCATTTGCTTGTGTTTTTGGATTTATTATATTGCAAAAAAATGATTTAGAAACTTGTCCAGATAAAGTTAATTTTTGGTTATTCAATTTGCCTATAAGACTTGGGTGAGTTCCACTGGCTACATTCTTTTTTTTAGCATTGATATTTACTGGTGATAAAAACCCATTCAAATAAATTCCTGACTGCTGAATATTTAATATCAACACTTGTGAGTTATCGCAATTAGGCAATTTTTCCCCTAAATCAATATGATAACGACCGTCAATTGAAGGAGGAGCTTTGAGATTACTTTCTCCGTAAGCGGTTACGGCTTTAAAAAGTAGCAAGACTGAACTTATTGCTACGCCATAAAAGATTAAGGATTTTAAGTTGAAATGATTCATAAGAGTTAGGAGTTAGGAGGCGCGGAGTTAGGAGTTTTTTACTCTTAACTCACTACTTATGTATGGATGTCTCGCTTTCATGAGGAGCAATGCTTGCGCTTCCTGTGCTAAGAACGCTCAGCATCTCCCGCCAAAACAAGCACCACGCCCTAAACTAAAGTTTAGGGCTGATAGCTAAAACCCATTAAAAATGGGTTAAAACTCTTGGTAGGTGGGGCTATGCCCTACTATGATTAATGAGAATGGTACAAGATATTAGTTTTAACCCGTTTCTAACGGGTTTTAGCTTTAAGCCGGAAATTTATTTCACGGCTTTTTGCTTAAGATGCTTCACCCCTATTTTGTAACTTCTGATCTAACGTCAGCTAATACAGAAGCTAGGTGAGAAGTAACTTGACTGTAACGACGAGTAATCAACAGCGATGAGCGACAGTGGATCGCCAGTTCGTCTGTGTATCTTCCTAAGGTTTGACGTTCAATACCCCAAGCACGGCTAGTACCAGCAATTGTCAAGTCAACTCCTTGGGAAGCTGCAACTACGGCATGGATTGGTTCTGCGGCTTCGACTGTTTTTATGTCTATGCGATCGCGCACGCTAGTAGGTAATTCCTCCATCAAGGTGCGAAGTTCATAACTCAATTCATTCTTGACCTCATTTTCTGCCAATACCTGTAACACTTGCAAATTGCAAGTATCACAATTGACTAATAGTCTCAGTGCAAGTATCAGCGCTAAATCATCATGGATGTTGGCAGAATAAGGAACTAGCAAGCTTTCCAAATGGTCTTCGCCTCGGTCTATGAACACTGCTACATCAATAGGTGCAGTGGTAAGAATTTGACCAACTCTTCCACCTAAGCGATTGTTACTAAAAGCAGGACGATGCCAGCCAACGATAATTAAATCGGCTTGTTCGAGTGTGGCTACTTGTATTGTTTCCCGTGCAACGTTGTTGGATATGCGAACGATGGGATGCACGTAAGAACGTGCTGCTTTCGGTTCCAGACGTTGAATCAATTCTTCTAATTGGTACTTTCGCTCTTGTATTAATCGTTCTGCCTCTATTGGGGTACTTTCAAAAGCATAATCTTCTTGCAGTTCAATTAAACTGAGGGGATTGACAACGGTAGGTTGCTGATAGTTAATCGCGATCGCTACTGCTAATTGCACCAATCCTTTTTGAGTATCAGGATTCGCTACTGGCACTAAAATTCGATAGGGACGACCAGCAATATTGTCATCAAAAATAGCCTCTCCATCTGTTTCTACTTCCGGTTCTGGTTCTACCACATCTAACTTGATCAGCCTCTTGGGATAAGTCCACTCCAACAGTGGCGAAGTCATGAATGTTGTTACCAATGCCATAATCACCAACATGGTAAAGAGTAAGGGCGAAATTACTCCCAGCTCCAAACCAATATTGAGTACTATCAACTCAGTTAAACCGCGTGTATTCATTAACCAGCCGAGTGCGCAGGCTTCTCGCTTTTGAATGCCACTGACACGAGCTGCTACATATGTACCTACGTACTTACCTGCGATCGCTACTGCTAGCACAGCTAAACAAAGTCCCCATAGTTGCGGACTGTTGAGTAAGCCAATTTGCGTCCGCAAACCGCTGAAAGCAAAAAACACTGGTAGCAAAAATATCAAAACAAAATCTTCTGTTTTTACCGCCAATTCCCTAACTAAACCGGCATTCTTAGGCATTATTGCCCCCAGCAAAAACGCTCCAAATATCAGGTGAATGCCAATGAATTCGGTAATCAGCGCGGAAGCAACTACTGCAATGTAAATTAAAGCCAAAACCAATTGGTTAAGGCGTCCGGTGCGACGGTAGTAAGTGGCAAGGCGCTGTAAAAAAGTTCGCCCTAATGTTACCATCACACCTATGTATACTAAGCTTTCAATGATGGTGGGAAAAGCAGTAGCAATGCTTCCCGTACGTGCTACAGCGATCGCTACTGCCAATACGCACCAAGCTGTGACATCATCTACAGCAGCACAAGTCAGCGCTAATGTTCCCAAGCGTGTTCCTTGTAAGTTGTTCTCGGTTATAATTCGCGCCAGTACAGGGAAAGCTGTAATCGACATTGCCGCACCTAAAAACAAGGCAAAGGCAGTAAACGACACACTGCTATTAGAAACCAAAGGATAAAGCAATAGTGCAAGCAGGCTTCCCAAGGAAAACGGTACTAAAATACTGACGTGTGAAGTCAAAACAGCTATTTCTAAATTGCCGGTGAGGTATTTGGGATTTAACTCCAGCCCAATCAGAAACATGAAGAATATCAGCCCCACCTGAGAAAGCACATTCAGGAAGGGAATTGTTTCAGGTGGAAACAAAGTAGCTGCTAAACCTGGAGCAACCAAGCCAAATAGAGAGGGCCCAAGCATAATCCCAGCAACAATCTCTCCGATTACTAACGGTTGGTTAATCCACCGGAATGCCAATCCTACTAGCCGAGACAGTCCAATAACGATTAGCACCTCTACCAAAACGAGAACAACTGTGTGCATAGCTTCCTCACAAATGACTATCCGGTGTCCCTAAGATGATTCTGTAATTGGCTTGAAAATGTCAACCTGTTTCAACAACATACAAACTTCTTTTACACTCATTGAGATGTTAATTGTTGTTAACGTTGACATGCACTTTATTTACTGGTATATGGCTTGGCTGTGTCCTTGATTAGTAGGGGCGGGTGAGCGCAAATAATCTTTCAATTTTAATTAGATATTGAAACAAAACCCGTTCCTACAATATCGTGTAGTCTATTTACCTGAAAATTGCTGTAAGCAAAATTTAATTACTTTCCTACAATCTTTTTACCAAAAGTATTCGTCACTAAAGGACTAATTAAGCAAGTTATTAAAATGTAACGAATAATGGCGTTAAATAAACCGTCGTTAAGCAATCCTGCTTGTTTAGCAAAGAGGGCTATTAGCAAAACTCAAGCCGTTAACTGATAAAGTATTTCAGTCTACTAAAGTAGACTTTTGCTATTAGCCCAGAACTTATAGTTCTGGGCGGGCTATTAGCTCAGAACTGATAATTCTGGGCGGGCTATTAGCTCAGAACTGATAATTCTGGGCGGGCTAGCTTTTAAGCTTGTTAATGCGGTTTAGTACCTCTTGGTAATCATCTTTCCTTCCTTGTACTTTGTAAAGTTCTGCTGCCTTTTGATAATCTGCGATCGCTTTTGATTTATTTTTAAATTCAGAGCGAACAAGACCCCTGCGTAAGTAGAAATCGCCATTATTAGGATTAATGCTAATTGCTTTTTGGTAATCTGCAAGAGCTTGTCGTTTTTTCCCTAAATCATAGCGGGCATTACCGCGATTGTAATAAGCATAATCATTATTAGAATCAATCCGAATTGCTTGATTAAAATCCTTCATCGCGGCTTGTTTTTTATTTAGCTCGTAGTAGGTAAGACCTCGATTATTATAAGCAAAGGCAGAATTTGAATTGAGTTTAATTGCTGTTGTGTAATCTGCGATCGCTGCTTTTTTATCTCCTAAATCATAGCGGCTAATACCTCGATTATAATAGGCAAGGTCATTATCGGGATTGAGACGCACAGCCTGAGTATAATCTTCAATGGCTGCTTGTTTATTGTCTATTTCATAATAGACAAGACCTCGCTGTAAGTAGAAATCATCATCTTTAGGATTAATCCGAATTGCTTGAGTATAATCTTCAATTGCTTCTTGTCTTTGATTGAGTTCGTGATAGATATTAGCTCGATTGTAAAAAGCTTCAGTATAGTTAGGATTGAGCCGAATTGCTTTGCTATAATCTTCAATTGCTGCTTGTTTATCTCCTAAGTTGAAGTGAGCATTTCCCCGACCATTGTAAGCTTGAGCATATTTAGGATTAAGTTTAATTGCTTGAGTGTAATCTTCTAGCGCTTGTTTATAGTCCTGAAGGCGAGAGTGAGCATTACCTAGGTGATTGTAAGCTTTGTCATCCTTTGGATTAAGTCGAATTACTTTAGTATAATCTTCTACTGCTTCTTGATAATATCCTTGATTATAAAGAACATCACCTCGTTTCTTATAGGCTTGAGTATAGTTAGGATTTAGTTGAATGGTTTGCGTATAATTTGCCATCGCTCCATTTAAATCCCCTGTTTCAGCTTTTTTGATTCCTTGCTGGAAATAGTTATGAGCTTGATTAGAAAGAAATACTACAAAGTATCTACTTCCTACTAATCCACCCAATCCGCAAATTAGAATAGCACTAACAATCAGCAATTTTTGACTATAATTTCGCAACCTGTCGAATAACCGAGGATATGTAGGTTCTTTTTTGCGAAGGGTATGAACATAAGGTAAATTTTTTAAGTCTTTGAGTACTTCTTCTGCGGATTGATAGCGCTGCATCCAGTGCGATCGCACCATCTTATCTAAGATATCTGCTAACCGAGAACTAACTTGTGCTTGATCACGCCAGATAATTTGAGTTGTGCGCGGATCTTCCTGTAACTGGTTTGGAGGTACTCCAGTCAATGCTTCAATCGCTGTTACACCCAAGGCATAAATATCACTACTAAATTGCGGTTTGCCTTTGAGTTGTTCATTCGGCATATAACCGGGTGTACCTACTATCCGTGTAACGCAAGTTTGTCCTTGAGCATTTACTATTTGAGTCCGAACCTGCTTAACGGCTCCAAAATCAATTAGTATAATCTTCTGGTCTTTGTGCCGTCGCATCAAATTACTCGGTTTAATATCACGGTGAATTACCTGATAATTATGTACAAAACTCAGTATTCCCAGTACATCCTTAAGAATATCGATAACTTGATTTTCTGCTAGTTTTTTATTAGGTAGTATTTCTAAATGAAGAGGATAACCTTCAATGAATTCTTGTACTAAATAAAACTCTCCGTTTTCTTCTTGAAAATAATCAAACAGGTCAGGAATTTGGTCATGTTTACCCAATTTTTCAAGAGAGATTGCCTCAGATTCAAACAGCAGTTTTGCCTCATGCAATGTGTATGGGTCATTACTTCCTGGCTGCAAGTGTTTCACTACACATTGACGTCCCATTCTGCGGTTGTCTTGAGCAAGGAAAGTTTCGCCAAAGTAACCACGTCCCAACGGTCTGATAATTTCGTAGCGCCTGTCTAGTAGAATCCGTTGCATTCTGTTCACCCCGTGTAATAGCGCCTTCTTCTTAATCAGTATTTTGAGTTGATAGAGATATATTTACTGCTTCAATAACATATTGAAAAGAATGTCATTCTTTTTTCAATTTTATTTTTATATTAGCTCCTAAATTAAATTTACTAAATTCTAATTATGTTAGACATAAAAATTAAACAAATTTTATTACTTTTTCAAAAAATCTGACTATAGGTGATAAATGATAGCGATCGCAACTTACTAGCAATTCCTCAGTGATAAATCAAAAACCCCTAACTACCTTGTTGAGGCTGCTAGGGGATAAAACAAATGTATAGAAAATACTCATACCAATTGGAAAAATGATTGCAACAGATGGATTTACATAACCCATACCCAACAGAGGGTTCCTCAATCCAAAATCTAAAATCCAAAATCCTGTTAGGGTATCAGCTAGAAAGGCTTATTTTGTCATGTTTTTAAAGCCATTGACCACCATGGAAACGCCACCGAGGAAATATAATCCGCATCAAGCTTTGTGAAGTAATAAAAACCGCCAACCAAACAACACTGTAATGTACTAGAAACCAAATTATTGGTAGTTCTTTGGATACTGCTGGTAAACCGATAAGTTTTACCCCGCAAAAGACAAAAACCATTTCCCAAACACCTGCAAGCAATTGATAAGCAGCGGGCCAGTCTCTATCCCACCGGTACTTTTGCAGTTGGTCATACACCACATCCCAAATTAAGCCAAAGATAGCGACATAGGCAACTATAAAGAAATAAACAGGCTCACGCGGAGAACCTACCAAACCTAGTGCAAAAGGCACAGATACTAATACACCTACAGTTGCAAGTAATAATAATCGAGTTTGCCAGCGACCAAATAAAGTTGGAGTCATGGTAAAGAGTTAGGAGTTAGGAGTTAGGAGTTGGGAATGGGGAATAGGTAATTGAAAACCGATTGGGTAAAAATATTAACCCATTTTTAATGGGTTTTAGCTATCAGCCGGAAATTTATTTCACGGCTGATTTCACGGCTGATTATAACTAGTGCAAGATATGAAATTAACCCTTGTCTGTACAAGAGAGCTAAAAGTTAATACACAACTGTCATCTCAAAGCAATATATAGCAATTTGAGATGTCACTGATATAAGTAATATAAAAAATTTCACCAAAATAGAGGGTTTTCCGCAAGAACGGATACTAACAGTTTATAAATATGTTATATAGATCCTGTATGACTACGATGGTGCTGAGTGGGAATAGGATTTGCTTTGATAGGTGGCGATCGCTTCCCAGTTGATGACATCTTCTAACAAAGCTTGATAACCTAGTGTATTGGGATGAAGACCGTCATTACTCAAGCGCTTCTCCCACCAAGTTTCACCCCGTTCCATCCATTTCTGGAAAATATCTAGATAAGGAATACCCCGTTGTCGGCAAGCTAGCCGAGTAGCTTCTTTATAACGGTACTGATCGATGTGATTGTAGTACAAGCAATCGAGAAATGGCATCTTTCTTTCATCTACTGGTGCCATACCTACAAATAGTACGGGACAAAGTTGTTGCGCCCGTTCTAATAGCGAAGCAATTTGTGCTTCAAATATGGTATAATCCGTATAATTTTTCCCGTTGAGACGACCTAACCGAGCAGAATCATTTACCCCTACCGAGAGAATAATCAGGTCAGGGACTTGGTTCCGGAGTTCGCCTCGATGGCGAAATTCAACTTCTAGTCTTTGCTCTACTTGCTGGACGCGATCGCCCCGCACACCTAAATTATAGAGGACGTGACCAGCACTATCAGGTAACATCCACCGCCGCCGTAGTCGTTCTACCCAGCCACCTCCATCGGGATCGCCGAATCCGTAAATTAAGCTATCTCCTAGGGCGACAATCTTGAGAGGCTGAATGTGAGTTGGTCGAGTACATAGCTGCATTGAGGAAGATGTTGTGAATGTCTGCATTTGAAAAGACTATAATTTATATCTTTACAAGATTCTATACATTTCTACACCATTGCGGAGTATATTTCTTCTTTCAGTAAGAAGACTTAAGCTTAAATTTATTTGCGATCGCGTCGATGGAAAGAGGATTTTAATAGAGGGTATAAGGTATCTAAACTTTCTACACCTTTGTTTGCTGACATCTTGCACCATTCGAGTAGGAGAGAGAGCCAGAGGCTCTAATTCTCGTTACCAGGCTCAGCCTGGTAACGAGGTAAGAAGGCTCCGCCTCCTAAGTGTTGCATCGGCGTGCAAGATGTAAGATTAGTAACATTTCCATGCATGTAAATCGCAAATTATACTAGATGCTTTCCTTCAGAGAATTATTTCTTATTTGCCGATTGCTTTTATTTATAGGCTATTAATTTCCGAATGCTACCCCAATGCCTCTGAAATAGCTTACCAAGAAATCAGTATCATCTAGTAGTTCACCACACAAACTTTGCCGGGTTCGGGGCAAGAATACAAGTGAAGAAATTCAGTTACACACTCCCTACTCCCCAACGCCAGTCGCTACAACTCTGGGAACCAGAGCAACGCGCTGGCTCCTCCCTACTCCCCACCCTCACCCGGCATTTTTGGGTTGGTGGAGTACTAGTTAAAGTTGCCTTGGTGAATATCAGTATTCACCAAGACAGCTTTATGGGGTAAAGGGTTATTTCTTCTTAGCTGCTGCGGAAATAGGTAATTGCAGATTTTGTTCGTAGACGAATTGGTTGCGAATTTCTAACGGACGCTTAGGTAGGTTATTGGCTTCAGCAATAGAATCTTGGGAAGGAAGTTGCAATGTGTACTTACCAACGGGAACTCCATCAAGGCGATAAAGACCAAATTGGTCTGTCAACCCGGATGTAACACGTTTGCCATCAACACTGATGAGTTCTACTTTCACTTCTGCCATAGGTTGACCGGCTGCATCGGTGATACGTCCAGCTACACCATACTCTTCTTGAACAGGAAAATCTAAACGAGTTACGGCAGACCCTGCTACCTCTGCGACTATACTGATTTTGGTTGTAGAAAGTTCAACAGGCAACTTGTCAGGATCGATTTCAACTATATAAACGCCTTCTGGTAAATTACCAACAAAGAAATTGCCATTAGAATCTGTTTTAGCAGTGCCAAATTTCTTATTGCGACTATCGACTACTCGGATAATAGCTCCATCTAAATTAAAGTTTTTA
Source organism: Nostocaceae cyanobacterium (assembly GCA_051861145.1). Classification (GTDB taxonomy): domain Bacteria; phylum Cyanobacteriota; class Cyanobacteriia; order Cyanobacteriales; family Nostocaceae; genus JBHYDF01. The sequence goes on along the minus strand of JBHYDF010000013.1, from coordinate 23,480 downwards.
TTTCCGCCTTCGACAACAATTCGTCCGGCAATTCCACCCCGTTCTTGTCCCAAACTATAAGACTTGGATGGGGTAATGCTACCTCCAGCAAAAGACAAATCAGATACTAGAGAGATTGTGAGGCGATCGTCCCCATATCCTCCGAAAAGATTTCTAGTTCTAGAAGGAATGCCTTGATAATCAACTCTAGCGAATAAACCTGGAAGCAATTGCATACTTGCACCAACAACCGGCCCTACTTCACCATCACTGTAGCCAAGTCCTAACCTCCAACTTAAACCACCAAAGCTAGGGGAACTGTAATTGATAGTAGCAGTATAACGAGCAGCTAAATCACCTCCAAATTCGCCACCTAGAGAAAACTGATATTCTCGATTGAACTTATAGCTAAAATCTGAGGTGTAAATATCTCCAAAAGTGTTGAAAGAAAGTTTAGTTGCTGAAGTTGGTTGATAGAAAGCGCTAAATAAATAGCGTCCTGCAAAATCAGGTCTACCTCTTAAAGAAAAACCAGAAAATGGATTTAGCGAAAAAGTAGGCGAAATGTAATCAGAAGAATTGCGTTCATCTTGGCGACTGCGGGCAATAAATCCTAAACTGAATTTATCGCTAAAACGGTATTTTGTTTCTAAACTATGATTGTAGCGATCGCGTGATTGACTATTGGAGTTATATCCATCTGGAAACAACTGGGAATTACCCAGAATTTCTAAATTACCAAAATCTACATTTAAATCAGCTGTGTAACCTAATTGACCGTGAGATGTACCAATACTGGTGGCAAGAATAGCAGGATTTGCCATTCGCCAAACAAAACCTGCTTGTGCCTGTAAGGTATCAGGGATAGCCTGAACAGCTCCTTCAAAAGTGAAGTTATCGGAAAGACCTTGACGGAATTGATAAAATCCAGTTAGTTTACCAGCATCACCATTGAAACCGTTAAACAAAGCATCTTGAGCTAAATTGCCACTTAATCCCAACCCAGCTAACTGCACATTACCGCCTGCTGGTAATAACAAATCAGAAGCATTAAGTCTTAAAGAGCGAATTTCAATAGGTACGCTGGGATTATTGCGATCAAAAACTAATAGTTCTATTTCATTACTATTAATAGCAGGCAAATTAACATCAACAAATTCATATATTCCATTGAGTCCTACTTGCTGCTGTGCGGCAATAATTCCACCTACTCTTAGCTGTACAAAACTAGCTGGTGGTGCTTCACCTCGAAATGTTTGTAAAGGTCGAGAACGTCTAGGTAAAAGTTCAGAAGCACTGTTGCTTTGATAAAATCTGTCTGTAGGCAAATTAGTAAAACCAATTTGCGCTCCGGTCACATTTATACCACTGACTAGAGGGTGTAATCCAATTTGTTGCCGACCGACTTGATAACGAAATTGCCCTGCACGTTTATAGTAATAGTATTCAGTAATATTCGGCTGATTTTCAAAGTTGTTATTTAGACGAACTCGCCACGTTCCTCCTCCTAATCTTCCACCCAAAAGAGTAGAACTAAACAGGCTTGTATCGTTAGAATTATTATAAAGATATAATTCTTGCCTCAAACTTGATAGTGCGCTGCTAGGTGGTCGCACTTCCGGTTCTAGTTCTGGGGCTGATTGTCCAGACACTCCGCTATTTCTCCGCCAAGGCAAGTCAACAATTAAAGCTAAATCTGAAGCTTTAAACTCAATTTGTGTAGATAATTTCTCTTTCAGTAACGTTTCATGAATATATGTAATACCATCAATTTGCTTGAGGCTACTTGCAGCTAATTCTATAACTCCCAAAGGAGTTTTGAGCCTTGTATTATTATCAAGTTTCTCAAGTTGTAAACTAGCAAGTTCTGCAAAGGCATCTAGGGGGATTAAAATTGTATCTCCATCTAAACGAATTTCTAAACTACCAACTTCCCGTTCATTGATAATTACCCCTACTAAAAAAGTACCTCCTACAGATTTGATATTTTGGACGAGATTCCTAGAGTCTCTATTCTCAGATGTAGAAACACCGCCATAACTATCTATTGGTTTAATATCATTTACAGATTTTGTATTAGTATCTGAAGACGGTGATGCCGATTTTTCTGCTGGTTGAGTACTATTGTTTGTTTCTTGGGGAAGATTGGCAATTGTCTCTGTTTGTGAGGTTGTAAATTCTGTAACTTGAGAAATACCAAATTCCGCTGAAGTATCTGACTCCGATTTTGTAGTAGCTTGGTTAATAGAAAATTCTGGTGTAAATGCTTGTGTTGCTGGAAACGAATCTGCTAAAACATCATAATGCCGAGTTGCTAACTCAAGGCGATCGCTAGCATAGTCAGACTGTATTTGTTCTAATGACGAATCTAAACCTTGTGCTTTTGCAGCCGTAGCATTATCGCCATTTTCCGAGGTCGATTCTGCCGTATTTTGTGGTTGTTCAGAAACAGGCTGTTTTTCGATTAAACGTTGTTCAACAACCTGATTAGACTGTAATACGATAGGAATTACAGATGGTGCAGGCGGTAAAGCTGGATATAGCATACTCAAGCACAAAATTTATAGTAGATTGGAAAATTAAGTCAAAAAAGATTAAATGCCTAGAAAATTTCTAGGCAGCAAACAAATTCAGGCTTGATAGAAAATTAATTCAGCCTGAAAATTTTGGCTTTTAGGATGGCAAAAGCTATCTGCTGGGAAGAGGAATTCTCAAATTGCGAGAAACAGCAGGCTGAGTTTGAGGTTTTTGGGTAGTAGTTTGCGCCGGAACAGTAAAGGAAATACCTTGGTCAATTTTTACCCCATTTAATTCGCCGTTAATATCCAAAACATAGTTACCAGGAGGTAATTTTTTAGTAATAGGCAACACTAGGCGACGACGAGTATCAGGCAAGACTGGTAACTTTGGTAAAATTCCCGTATCGAGTATATTTTCTGGGATTTTTTTTCCTGGTTTTTCTAAATTATCTATAGCTTGTGTTGCTTTAGCACCTGGATATTTCGCAGCAGGCCAAATTGCATATTGACCTTTTAGGCGTACGTGACCACTACCTTTACTGGAAACATCAAATACCGCTGTTAGCGCATTAGGTTTAGGATCTACAGTAACTGAGTTGAGTACACCAACTCTTTTGATTTCTCCTACATAACCATAGATAACAATACCTAACTTTCCAATCGTGCGAACAGCATTCGTTTTTTGCTCGGCAGAGGGAATTTCTTCCAAATACAATATTGCACGATGTTCGCCCGGTTTTGGCTCAACTTTGGGACGAATGGCGAAGCGTATAGTCTGAGATTTGCGAGCTGGAATGGTAAATTGAGCAGGAGTAAAGACAATCCATTGATCCAATGATTCTTGACTGGAAGGAATCACTTCCAATTGATTATTTTCACTCATCTTCCAAGACCGGACATATGCCTTGAGTTCTACTGGTTTGGAAGAAAGGTTAAGTACACGAATAGTTTGAGTGCGCGTTTTACGATTAATTTCTAGTTGAATTCCAGGTGGACTAACACCAATATTGAGAGCTGCTGTAGCGCTTGGTATATTTAGGGCAAATGCCCCAATTAAAGTTATGGCTATAGTTTTAGCTTTTCCGAACATGAGTATTTAATTTTTCACTCCTTCACACACCTGTTTTCGGTAGAGTATTACCACCTACTCACGTCTATTCACTGTTACCGTCAGTACACCCCCGTATGTACCAGCGAAGCGGGTTGTCGAGAGGTCGAATTGCAAGCGGACACCCCCCTCAACTAAAGCTGTATTAGTAGCTTCATCACGGGATATCTCTACGATGGGCAATGGTTCAGCTGAAACCCGCACAGCCTGATCGGTGCGTTCATTGTTGTTGAAACCATTAACCTGTCCATTTACTCCCTTCAGTTCATAAGTCGCATAAAGAGAACCCACTTGGTCTATGGGAACCCGCATTTGCCAAATTCCTGGTAATTCGCGGGTAACTACGGGATTAAATATAGGAGGAGCCAGCAAGTCTTGCTCATTTGCAACAGTATCACTTACGGAAGCTGGTAAAATTTCTCCTAGCTGTTGGGAAGGAATGGTCAGTTCCTGGGGGGTTGCTAGCTGATAAATTTGTGTTGGCTCTGATAAAACCAAGGACTGTGCCCAAGAAGCTTGGGAATGTGGCACAACCAGAAGTGCTACAAGCGTACCCAAGCAGCGTTGAAGATAACGTTGGCGATTGACTTTGCGATGATCACTGACCATTTGTTGACCATTTGATATTTGACAAATTTCGCTATTACTAAACCCCTGCCTCTAAAATGAGGGTAGATGCTCCATCTGTAATGGCGTTTCGTGGTTGGCATCCTGCGTGCCAAAAAGTGACAGCAGGCAAGACGCCTGCACCACAAACGACTTGCTTAAATACCTGTTATAGCCTCTACGTTAATCACGCCTCCGGTGTAAGTACCTGCGGTGGTTGCATTAGTCAAATCAAACTCTATGTCCACGCCACCGATAAGCGGAGTAATCAAACCAGGGGGATTATTTCCGCTGCCTGTAGTATTGTTAACAGATTTAATTGTCGCAGTGGCAGTACCATTTGTAAGAGCAGGAGTAGGAATAGTATGGTTGATAGTAACGGCATTAGCGCTGTTAGACCAAACTGCGTACAGTTGCTGCACATTTCTGATGATAGATCCACCAGTCACACCAGCGAATGGGCTGGTTGGATCAATTGCAGTAGTACCGTCTGTTGTACCAGCTGGAGTACCGTTTGTTTCGTAATCGCTACCAACTCCACCTGTAGTTGCTGCTGTTCCTCCCCCCAAGTCTGCTTCGGTAATGTTCAAAGAAACGGTATCAAAAGTCCGTAAGTATAGTACTTCTGGCACATTAATTTCGACATCTACATCTTGGTTAACATCCAGAGCATGAACAGGTGCTGAGAACAAAGAATTACCGATAACGGCAGTACCAGCAATGGCAGCAAGAGCAATAATTTTGTTCTTCATGGGTGAAAATCTCTCCTGAGCGTGTTTGTGTCAAATTTATAACTTCAAATCTCAAGTTGCCTATTTTGTTTGGTGAGGCAAATTCAATTTTGAGAATCACTAATTATTAGTGATATTCCTGGGCTTTCAAAAGTTGTTGAAGAAGAAAAAAAGCAAATATTAAACAATTGCTTATTACTTACTTTTCAAGCTATAAACATCACCTCCTTTTCTAAATCACCCACAATTCTGTTCCATCCGTTCCGTTCGTGGCGGTGAAGAACAGCCTGTTACCAACGACAGTCAACTTGCCAGGGTTAGCGTTACCTGCTCCGGAATTAATATTGCTCACCCTATTAGGAACCGAAGTTGGGCTATCAAGCTTCCACAATTCCCTACCATTTGTAGGTTCTGAAGCGACAAAATACAGGGAATCATTAAACAGAACGAAACTACCAGGAATACTGCTGTTTGGGTCTGAACCAGCCCAAATATCACTGACTAGGTATGTACCTGCATCACTACCATCACTCAGCCATAATTCCAAACCAGTTTGAGGGTCAGGAGTGGTAAAGACGAGATAATCTCCGATCGCTGCAAGATTAATTGGTCCAGTACCTAGATTGGGTGGTTCCCCAAGATTATTTTTTACACGTACGGTTCCAGCGTTAGTACCATCACTCTTCCACAGTTCTTGCTGAAAGTCATTATTGCTATCTGTCACGAAAAACAGAGTATTATCAACAGCTATTAGCTGCGCTGGTCCAAGTCCAGCCGTACCAGAGGTAATATCTTTGACTATGGAGGTTCCTGCTTCTGTGCCATCACTCTTCCATAGCTCAGCCCCATTAGTGCCATTATTGGCTCTGAAATAGAGTGTGTTACCAGCAACGGTTAGTTCAGCAGGAGATGAGCTAAATCCACCCTCTCTGATATCCTTAACAAGGGTTGTTCCTGCTTCTGTGCCATCGCTTGACCACAGTTCAATGCCGTTTGTACCGTTATTAGCTGCAAAGTAGAGCTTGCCGTTAAAAGCAGTGAGACTGGCTAACTTGGAACCTTCAGTACCAGAGTAAATATCTTTGACTAAGCTAACTGTTCCCTTAGTGTCATCGTACACCCACAGTTCCCTACCGTTTATGCCATTATCAGCACTGAAGAACAGCTTATTGCCCACAACTGTAAGATTTTCTGGGTTGGCACTGCCAGAACCATTAATGTTAAATACCATCTGTGCTGTAGTGCCATTAGACACCCAAAGTTCCCTGCCGTTTGTGCCATCATCAGCAGTAAAGAATAGCTTGTTACCAAAAGCTGTCAGATTAAATGGGTTGAAACTACCAGGATTAACATTGGTGATGCGGGTAGTACCAACGATTGTGCCGTCACTCTTCCACAGTTGAATACTATTGCTAGCATCCTTCGCAGTAAAATACAGCGTGTTACCCACTGCTGTGAGATTGTTAGGGTCAGAACTGCCAGAACCTGAGATAACATCAATCATCTGAGGTTGTATTTCGGCAGATACACTTAAGTTGTAGAAAGTGTTGCCTTGAGATGGATAAACCCGAATGTAATAAGTACCCGCACCCAAGGAAACATCAATATTTTCGTCGTTATTAGCTCCGTTAGTGGATAAAGCAATTTGGCTTCCAGCGCTGTTGAGTAGTTGCACATTTGCATCTGCACTCAAACCTGTGAGAGCAAGATTAAATTTGGCATTGTTGGTAAGATTGAAAACATAGTAGTCATTAATATCAATGTCGCCAACAAAATCGTTAAAGCTTTGGGAAGTGTTGATTGTCCCAATGTTTTTAGCTGTACCTCTTGTGTTTGGAGCTATGTCAGCACCAATAGTAGTAGCGGAAACACTAAGATTGTAGTTAGTTGCGTTGCCAGCTTCAGGGACAACTCGAATATAGTACGTACCTGCATTCAAACTACGGTTAATCGAATCCTGAACGATACCAGTCTGGGTAGAACTAGTTATTAACCCTCCACTGCTGTTAAGCAGTATGACATTGGCGTTTTGTGTGTCGGGTGTTAGTGTCAGGTTAACTAGTGCGCTTGAGCTTAAATCAAAGCGGTAATAGTCGTCAGGATCAACGTCATTGACAAAATCCGAATAGTTTGAAGGAGTCGAGGTGAGGGTGTTGATATCGCGAGCAGTCCCTAATGTATTTCCCGCGTTGTCTGCTGGATCGCCGTTAAAAGTCAGGTTTAATGTGTAGTTTGTAGCACCATTACCCCCAGGAAGAACCCGGATGTAGTAAGTACCGGTGGTCAAACCTTGGATTATTGACTCTGAGTTAGTATCTGGTTGGGTAGAACGTGCAATTCTGGTTGTACCATCACTTTTATATAGTTCTACGTTGGCATTACCGCCCAGACCATCCAAAGTCAAATTGAGCGTTCCATTACTGCCTACGTCAAATTGATAATAGTCATTAGTATCAAGGATAACGCCCCTATTGCCAACATAATCAGTGTAATTGTAAGAGACACCACTGTTGAGAGTGCCAATATTGAGCGCTGTAGTTGTTAATTCACCGGAACCATTATCTGCTGGGATAACGTTGGCTGAGAGGCTAAGGTTGTAACTGGTACTAGCACCGCCAACTGAGCCAACACGGACGTAATAAATACCTGGATTTAAGCTGCGAGTGAGTAATTCTGATGCAGTACCACTGAGGTTGGTACTTTGGATAGGACTAGAACTGGTATTGTCAAAAAGTTGTAAATTTGCATCACCAGTCAAACCATCCAGTCTTAGTGTAACGACACTAGCGCTGCTGCCACCAATCCGAAATTTATAATAATCGCTAGTATCAGAACCGCTGACAGAATCTTGAAATATATTAGGAGTACTACCAATAGCACCACCAATGTAGGTTTCTGTGTCTAAAGCGGTACTTTTACTACTTCCTGGCTCTGGAACAAATCCTGAATATGGTGATGGCATATAACTCTACTGATTCCTCTAAAAATTCATTCCTTTACGTTGGCTGTAATAACAGCAGATTCTGATAGCGTCGTTCAAATCAAATGCTTGATGGTGCAATTTCATTAATTTCACCCATCAATCAAAGATTAATTTTTCCAACTTTTGATAACCTTTTTAAATTGTTTTGTTCAGGTGCTAATACTCTTAATTCACCTCAACAATTAGTACAAAATTGCACAAGTTCGTAGCATTCTGATTAAAAGTTGTACTTTAGCGCTAAGCCTCTATTAGAATACAAATTTATTAAATGCAGTACTTAGCTAAGTTGGCTTGATTTACTGGATATAACTAGGAAATAAATGTTTTAGCTAAACTGACATCTTGCACCATTCTCAATAACCGTAGGGTGGGCATTGCCCACCAACGTAAAATCAAGGTTTTTCGAGGATGGTGGGCAATGCCCACCCTACATTTCAATGCTTTTTGCAACTGGTGCAAGATGTGAATAAAAGCTAACATCTATTTAAATTGAGTACTAAATGGCTACTTAAATTTGCTGTAGTACCTTTAGCTTTTACTTTCCCAAATCACAACAACCAGAATATAGCTTTTATGTCTAAAAGTTTACTTCAGTAATAATGTGGAAATTGCAGAGCAAGCCTCAGAGAAATATCCAGTATAATTACTGAGGCAACTGATGAAATTATGGTTGTATCTAACTACCCTTTCCCCTTTCATTCCTCTGATTATGGGCAAGGGTAATTAAGCCAAATTTTTATACAGGTAAAATCTATTTTGGCATCCCTCTAAAGATATATTTTTACAAACAGCCTTACCTCTTGCCAAGTACAAGATATGAACAAGATATGAATATGAGATAAATTTGCTATGACAAGCTACAACTATGTTTCAAGCTACTCGTCGCCGTCTTGCCCTTTGGTACACTGCTGTAACCGCCTTACTACTACTGCTATTTGCGATCGGCGTATATTTATATGTCCGCAGTACCCTGATTGAACGGGTTGACGATACCTTAAATCATGTGGTGGAAGTTGTAGAGCGATCGCTAGTAATAGAACCAGTTAACCCCGAAACTGGTCAATCTCGTATTAACATAGAAGCAAGTTTTCGCAACAACGCCGACACCGTAGAAGATGACCACATTGATTTAGAGTGGTTTAGTCCCACTGGCGAACTACTTTGGTCAACTTTATCAGAACCGCTAGATATACCCATTCATGTTAACCGCACTGGTGAAACTGTTCATGTAGTGAGGGGGAGAGTAGAACAGAGAGAGAAGCAAGCAAAAGGGGAAAACTCCTCACTCCTAACTCCTAACTCCTCACTCTTATTACGGCAAGTCACACAACGAGTGGAAGTGGGACGGCAGGTTATGGGATATCTGCGTGTGAGTCATCCTTGGTTTGAAGTGACAAAACCAAGTCGGCAATTAATTTTTGATTTGGCGCTAGGTACTGGGTTAATGGTGCTTTCTGTGGCTGCTAGTGGTTGGTTTCTTTCTGGTAAGGCGATGGAACCTGTACGTGAGTCTTACCAACGCCTAAAGCAGTTTACTGCTGATGCTTCTCACGAACTCAGAAGTCCGATCGCTTTAATTCAAACTAATGTACAAGTTGCTCTTACAGATTTGGAGTCAACAGAAACAGAAAGTTCTACTCTCACCCATTATCGGCAACAATTAAAGCTAGTAGAACGGCTAACCCAGCGCCTAGGTAAGTTAGTCAATGATTTACTTTTTCTCGCACGACAAGATAGCGGTATCAGCAAAGATAATTTTTCTCTGTGTCCTATTGACGCTTTGCTAATGGAAGTGGTGGAAGAACAACAATTGTTTGCAGCAGAAAAAAACATCACCCTCACTTTCAACTTGATAGATCCTCCTGCTTCCGAAACTAACCCAGAGATGCTGGAGAATTGGTTTACACTGATGGGTAATTGGGATCAATTGGTACGATTATTTACAAATTTAATTGGCAATGCTTTGCGCTACACTCCAGCCAGTGGACGGGTAAACGTAGAATTAGCAAGGACAGAAGGAATTAATCGCGTTTCTGGACTGCGTTATAGTAATGGTCAGTTGCAGATAAAGGTAAGTGATACTGGTATTGGTATTCCTAAAGAGGCGCTACCGCGTTTGTTTGACCGTTTTTATCGAGTAGATCCGGCACGTACCCATCCTAATGGAAATATAAAAGTAGAAAATGCTACTGGTTCAGGATTGGGGTTGGCGATCGCTCAAGCTATTGTCGAAAACCATCAAGGTCAAATTCAAGTTGAAAGCAGTCTTGGTACAGGCACTACTGTTATTGTTATTTTACCAATCACTCTTGAGGCTTAATTCTGCATTCAACATATATTTCCTGTGGTCGATGTAGAGGTGCTTCCTGTGGCAGATGTAGGAGAGTATCTTTACCTATTAATTTAAATGACAATGCTTGATGAAGTGAGCCATCAATTAATACTTTAGCAGTTTGATATTCTTACTTAAGAAACTTTTCTTAGTAGTTATACAAACTGCTCCTTTACTGTTGGCATTCATTGGTTCATCCGTAACTCATATTATATAAAAAATCGGAGGGAAGGAGAAAAAATAATGGAAAATATGGAAGTCAATCCTCCAAATTCTTTAAAAGAAGAATCGCAAGCTCAAATTGCTACGAAAGATAGACCATTCTTGGAAAAAGTAATGCTTAAAGCTGGTTTGTCAGATATTTATGACGCCAGAGATTTAACAGAAGTTGTGTTTCGCGTCATGCGCGACTTAATGACAACAGAAGCCGCCGATCGCGTTGCCGAAGAATTACACAAACCAGCCGAAATTACTGATGATAAATCGTTGCAAAACGAGATTGTAGACCTTTGGAAAGATACAAATCCAATTGTTGGTTTCTTAAGCCGGGTTCGTCCACCCTGGCAAGGTCCTGGTATCTTTAAGATTGATTCGGATCGCTTTCTATTTAGAGTGGCAAATGAAGGCGGAATGCCCCCAGATGTAGACCGCGAACAGGTAGTTAAGGCGGTGTTTTCTGCAACTAAAGACGAATTATCCCAAGAAAGAATTCAGGAAATTGCTAGTTGGTTGCCTGATCGGGTTCGCCAACTTTGGGAAGAAGCTTAATTCACATCTATCTAAAATAGGGAGTAGGGAGTGGGGAGTGGGGAGTAGGAAAAGCTCTATTTTCATACTTCCTTGTGAGTGTAGTTCATGGGGGCTTGCACCTATCCAACAACCCGCCCGGAAATAAATTTCGGGCTAATAGCTGAAGTCATCTAAAGATGACTATATAAGTATTTAAACCCATTTAAATGGGTTTAAGCTTTGAGCCGAAATTTTAATTTCGGGCTAGTATTACATTCATCGTAACACAGCATTTTTCCTTCAACAGTTAGGATTTAGAAATTCCTGTAACTTCTAAATCCTAACTTTTTTATTACTAATGATGTATTTGATTACTACCTGAGAAAGAAAACTATATTGAAAAGATTCGTTTGTTTTCACCCCTCTAGTCAGAGGAAGCCAACATTATTAATTTGTTAGTTATTAAGTAATAGTTTGATATTTATAACAAACAAAGTTTATCTGTATCAATAACATGATTTGATTAGCAACTCCTAGTGTTTTGAACTTAGAGGTAAAAATGAATCGAATATTGAGCAAATCAACTCGGCTATTGGGTGCTATTTGCGGAGGATTAGTTATTGGCTTGGCAGCAATTCCCAAGGCGGCAGAAGCACAGCAAGTACTTAGTTCCCAAGTAAATCCCTGTCCTAGCATTTTTTACGAAGAACCATATAACAATAGAGTTATGGTTCCACAAGGATGTCCGCCAAATGCTTTCACTCTCAGAATGGCGGCACAGGGAACTACTCCCATTCGCGATTACCCTGCTGCTACCCCTACACCAGAACAAATCAGGCGAGGTGTTGGCGGTGAAGCACCTACGACTGGGAGAGTAAATGTAATTCAACCACCTGCACCAGAACAAAGGTCTCAACCGATCGCTTCGGTAACACCTACTTACGGCAGAGTAAACGTGAAACTAATAAATAACACCAACGCTATCATTGAATATGAAGCGATCGGGCATACTCAACGGCGTTTGCTTCCAGGTAGACAAGAAATTGTACTACGAAATTTACCAGTAGCAGTAACTGTCAGTGCTATTCGTCAAGACGGCGGATTTCTAACAATAACTCCAACAACCTCCGATTCAGGAGTGTTAGAACTGACTTTAAATGAAAGCACCAAACCTGGTGATAATCAAGGCGCGATTAGAATTCAAGAAAATGGTCAAGTCTTTTTGAACTAAGTACAGCATTTCATGAATACGAGCATGAATTTTCTTCGGAAAAACTTTGCGTCCCTCTGCGTTTAAAAACGCTACGATTTTACACAAAGTCGTACTAAGTGAAAGAAAATTTTTAAATTAATAAGGTGCGTTGCGCTGTCGCTAACGCACCTTATTAATTATTGTGTTGTATTTACAACCTTGATCAAAAGCCGATGGCGGGATTTGAACCCGCGACCGCTCGATTACGAATCGAGTGCTCTACCACTGAGCCACATCGGCACAAATATCATAAAATTATAGCAGCATCATGAATATTATGGTACAGCCAAATCCTAAAAATCGTACATCTAGCCAAGTTAACCCCGAACAATATGCCCGTCTCAAAGCAGAAATTACAGCCCCTTATCGAAATGTAAGGAAATTTATTTACATCGCTTGTGGTGCTTCTGGTTTTATTGGCGCATTCATCTTTTTTTTTCAAGTGCTAGCTGGACGCAATCTTGATGCAACCTTGCCTAGTTTGGCACTCCAGTTAGGAGTAGTTGCTTTGATGGTCTTTTTATGGCGCTGGGAACAGCGACGGTAATGTTAAATAGAAGAACCCCACCCCCTACCCCTCCCCGCTTGCAGGGAGGGGGGCGAAGAAGAACCCCACCCCTACCCCTCCCCGCTTGCAGAGAGGGTGGCGAAGAAGAACCCCACCCCCTACCCCTCCCCGCTTGCGAGGAGGGGTGGCGAAGAAGAACCCCACCCCCTACCCCTCCCCGCTTGCGGGGAGGGGTGGCGAAGCCGGGGTGGGGTTCTGAAATTACTGCATTCTCACCAAATAAGGTGAAGGAATAGCTTGGGCACGTCCGGCGTTGACTAGTGCCTGGTAGACAAAGGCTGCAACTTCTGCCCTAGTTGCTTGACGATTAGGATTTAATTGTTTGACTGTGGGGTAATTTACCACCAGTTGTTGCATTGTTGCTGCTGCCACTGGTCCAGTAGCATACTTAGGAATCTGCGATGCATCGGCGTAAATAGAAACAGCATTTGGATTGTTAACAGTTAAGTTTAAACCGTTAGCTAATGAGACTAGCGCCTGTACTCTCGGAATTTCCTGCTGGGGTTTAAAAGTGCGATCGGGATAGCCAGAAACAAAATTACCCCGGTAAGCAGATTGAATTGCTTCGTAAGCCCAGAATTTACTATTGACATCTTTGAAGTTAGTGGCTTCACGTTTGGCTGCTGGGGAAAAGGCTTTGTTGATAATGGCAGCAAATTGGGCGCGTGTTACAGGTTCATTGGGTTTAAAAGTGCGATCGGGGAACCCAGCAATAATATTTCGAGATGCTAGAGCTTCAATATACCCTTTTGCCCAGTAATTTGGTGGCACATCCGTAAAGCCTGTTGCGCCGCCTGGTGCTTCAACGTTAGCAGGAACAAATTCTACTTGACCGAAAATTTTCTTTTGATCTATATCGTTGCCGATCGCAATAATTTTATTAGTCTTGGTGGCGTTATTTAAGGCATAGCGACCGTTACCGCTAATGAGATTACCACCTGGATTTTCGGTGGTACCAAGGTCTGGTGCAGCGTTAATGGTCGCTACTACACCATCTCGCTTATTGTTCTGAATTAAGTTCTTACGTAGTACAGGCTTGGCTGACTCGGAGATATAAATACCGTCTTGGTTTTGAACTATTTGATTTTGTTCTATCAAAGGTGTGGAAGTACCACCGATCGCCAAACCAAAACCAGTATCTTGAAACAAGTTATTCCGAATTTGTCCAGAAGCAGATTTTGCTACCGAAACCCCGTTACCTTTGTTTTGCACAAAGATATTACTTTCGATTTTGGGATTCGCTGTACCCGTGATAAAAATTCCTTCACGAACACTGTTAGTAAATATACTATTGCTAATTGTCGGATTAGCTGATTCTACCCATACGGCAGTACCACGGCTGTCCGGGTTGGTGACTGTTACCCCGCTAATAACACTATCTTTGTCAGCCCGAATTGTAATATTTTGTCGCGCAAAGGTGGGACTGATGTAAGTACCGCTACCTGTAATCAATATCGCCTGACCTTTGCTGGCTTCATCACCCCGCAGTGTCACACCTGGCTTAATTACTATTGGAAAGGTTTCTCCACTTTCTGCACTATAAGTACCAGGAGCCAATTGAATAATTGTACCTGGTTGAGCTTGATTGAGAGCAGATGTAATGGTTTTATAGGGCTGTGCTTCCGTAGAACCAGCACCAGCAGCATCTGTACCAGTTTGTGGGTTTACGTAAATAACGGTTCCACTTGTAGTTGCTGGTGTTGGCTGTGTTGGTGTTGTCTGTGTTGGTGTTGGCGATGCTGGTGCTGTCTGTGTTGGTGTTGTCTGTGTTGGTGTTGTCTGTGTTGGTGTTGTCTGTGTTGGTGTTGGCGATGCTGGTGTTGTGGGAGTTTGCGCCACTCGAGTTGAAGTAGTTTTCTGGTAGGTAGCACCAGCATTTACCTCTATAGGCAAAAGTACTGAACCACCAGAAAGCAGTAACAAAGTGGTTAGTGCTACAGGTAACTGAAGATTGCATTTAAAGCACTGACCAAAATGAAGGCGAATATTTTTCTCTTGTGGAGTGGGAAAACCCTGATGTTTCATCTTAATTTATGTCTGTATGTGCTGATGAATTACTGTATGTTCAAACAAGTGCCAATTGCAGCAGATTAGCTGTAAAGCCCATGATGCAAAACTATAGCGGAAGACCAGTACCTTCGCATATGGGTTCCCTACATGCAGAAGATTAATTTCTGTTGTAGAAGTTCCTACCAGGTTTTATTTAAGGCTTGTTTAAGAAAAGGATATTTTTCTTTGCTTCTCTCACTTTCACAAGAGAGGAATAGGTTGCTAACAAAAAGATTACCTATAATTACCTGTTGTGATTGAAGGCGATCGCGAAGGTCTCAATCCTCCTCTATGAAAATTGCCTTTCTGGCAACTCTCCGTATCAAGCGTATCTGGCTTTACCTACAAGCTGCTAACAAAGGTGGTGCTATTATTGATAAGCACTAATGCAGAAATATAGCAACAACAACAGTATTTATCTAACAAAATTTAATATTTATATACATTTATAAATATAGCGCGATAAAAAATAAAAAAAATATTATAAAATCAAAAAAATTAAAAATTTCTGCGAGACTAGTAATTGTTCAAACGGGGTCAGCCAATATAAAGACCCTGAATATAAACCCATGATATTTAAAAGGAGTCAACAAAGTTTAAAGACTCCAAATCATTAAAATTAAAAATGTTTTAAGCGCCAAGCAAAACTTTGTCTGTCTTGGCGCTTTTTATTTTTGTTGATAGTTAATGGTTAATGGTTCATAGTTAATGGTTAATGGGAATGAACTATTAACTATTAACTATGAACCATTTAAAAGTAGAAATAATCCTAGTTGGGAGGACTAGGATTAGGATACTTGAAAGAGAAGCGTAATTGTGATAAGTTCTACCAGCCACAACAAAAGTATGACCGCTACTTTTCATTTTCCAAAACGGAAAATGAACCACCATAAGTAACAGTTTAACCATTGTTTTAATTTCAGGACTTATCTACTCTTTTAGAAGCTGATTGCTTCCAAAAAAGTATTATTTATTTTCTAATCATAAATAATCATTTACACTCTCCTTGATACAAAATTATTACCTCAGTCAGTTATGTTGTATTTGTTATTTATACTGTATACAAAATAATGAGGTTTGATTTGCCATTTTGGCATTTTTTGACTAGAAAATATCAAAAAATAAATTCAGGAAGAAGTTAGAATAAATCTTGTGCAAAAGTGTGTTTTAAGAAAAACTAACCACAGATGAACACAGATGAACACAGATGGACTTACTTATAGGATTACTAGGAACAACTTTTATTTACTGTCCATCTGCGATCGCGATATTTTAAGGGATTTTCAACAAATAAATTATCCAATGAGAGTGGGGTAGAGAGGCGGTAGCCCACCAAAACCTCGTTACCAGGTTCAACCTGGTAACGAGCATAAGAGCCTCTGGCTCCGATTGAAAATATCTTGACTCAAGATAGATTCTAGTTGAAATCACAGAATTTCAATGATATATCTTGAGTGCTTTCTTGTCTTAATTCAGGTTTAATTGATTGATATTCACGAATTTGATTTGCCAACCAATGTTCAAGATTACCACCCCGAATTTCAGTTTTTTTCTTGCCAACTGCTTCTAGATACGCAAGGTCTTTAATTTTGCTTAAACAACTTGGTGAAGAGTTACCATCAGACCGCTGATCAGAGGGAAGTTTGGCAATTTTTAAATTTTCGTTTCGCTGTTGGTTTGCTCTTAACTGTGAGTTCTCTTTGAGCAATCGGTTATAGGTACGGTAGGGGATGTAGTGTAGAGGATTATAGCCAGCAAACCGCAACATTAAAACACATGCCCAAGAATACTTACCTGCAAGAATAGCCTCAACTAATTGGTCAAATTGTTGCGGTTTAATTGTCTTCTCTAAATTGCTGCTAGTTACAGAAATGTCTTGATTCATAGTGTTAGTTACCTAGAGTAAAGTAAAGATTTGTTCAGTTGCTTGTGTGATGAGTGGCTGACTTGAAAAGGGGAGTAGGGAACGCTTCGCTTAATTAAAAATTAAAAATTAAAAATTAAAAATTGGATTGAATAAATTTTTAATTTTACATTTTTCATTTTTAATTCCGAAGGTAGGGAGTAGGGGAAGAAATCTTTTTTATGGCAAGGTTTATGGGATTTTCCCGTGAGTGGCTGAATTGAAACTTATAAATTGCTTCCGCTTGTTTGCAAATCCTTGATTGGTTCAAGGAACATATCGGCAATGCGGCGATGATGGATAATTTCAGCAGCAGCTGTCTGACCTGCTTTTAAGTTGATAGATTGATTGCGATTCACAGCCACTTTAACCCGATAAACCCAACCTAGTTTTTCATGAGGTTGAACATCCCCAATAGATACGACTGTGCCAAAAAGGATGCTGTTATTTCCATGGCTGTCAGTATTTACTTTGATTTGTGCTTTGTCTCCTTTTTTGACAAAGCTTGCTTTCTCATAAGGCAGGGTAGCGACTAAAATCGGGGATGCATGACTAGAACTGATTTCAGTAATGGTTTTTTCGAGTTCACCTACCTTAGGTGCATGGAGAGATTGTGGTTTTAGTTTTACCTGGGCATGATTAGGTAAAGTTTTAGCGTCAGCAATTTGAGCTTGCAACTGGTTTACTCGAGTTGGTAACTGAGTCAATAATTGTTGCCTAGCAGCTAAGGGTGTTGGAGAAGAAACAATACTTGTGGCTGTTTGTTCCTTTGCTACTGACATAGCCGCATCATTTACAACTGTCAAATTAGTGTGATGCTGCAAAGTTTGAATTTGCTTGAGTTGTTGAATCTCTTCTGATGATACGAATTTTCCTTGGACGTGACTAATTTCTTCAATCTTTCCCGTACACGCCCAAGATACAGCACTTGTAAAAAAAGCTAGACCACTGAATAAGATTAAACGCGCAACAACAGAAGGACGTTTTTCCAGCAGTTTCTGCAAGGATGTAGAGCAATTATTTATATTCGTAATTGCCACTTGAGAGGTTGTAGCTTTCGAGGTAAGGGTATTTCTGGATGGTTCTGGTAAAGTCGCTATTTGTGAGGTGATAGTACCTCCATAAATTGATGCCATTTTAGAAGCTATATCGTAACAGTGATGCACTTTTTGAAGGCTACTCCTCAAACTTTCTGATTGGCTTGAGGTTTCGACTGCATTTGACCTGATGATTTTTTCCATGAGCTGATCGTTAGATCGGAAACTGATTATGGCTTTAGCCTTAATAAGGCAGTAACTGAAGCAAAAATTTACCGTTTGGTTATGTCCTATAACTAGTACGAAAAAGTCTCCGTTTGGCTCTTGGTAGATGCAGTTTTGCCCCTTTTAAAATTTTGCTAACTCCTAATTCAATTACTTTTATCTGTTAACTGTATGTATTTAGTTTGACGACAAATTAGGAGTTATTTCAGGAATTTTACGTTTTTTCTACAATCAAAAAGAAAAAACTTAATCCTTGAGCTTAAAGAACAACATTCGTACTTATACTCTTTTTTTGCCCTGAACGTCATCTGCCGAATTGGCGCTTTGCCAAATTTAATGTGCTGAATTTATTGCTATATCTATTTATCTATTATACAAATCTAGTTTTGTCCACTAGTGTGAAATACTGTAGGGGTTATGCCCCTCACCTGTTGTTGATTTTTGATATTTACTGTTTTCGCCTTTCCGGAAAATTTTACCACTAAATAATTTTCTGATCCCCATATAAATATAACTAGTTGTATAGCATTTTGGCATCGTTGACCCACCAAATAATTTGATAATGATTTTTACAGTTTATGAAAAAGTTTATTTGTAGTTATGAGAGTAGAGACCCTTATACAATAAGTCTCCTGGCTAAGAATTTTGTTGCAAACTTCCAGTAAACTTGTTGTAAATTTTGCATTAACATCAACTATTCAGCAAAAATAAAAAGTTGTTAAAAGTACAGTTTAATGGTATTATTTTTATGCTTTGAAAACTGGCATACACTAGATATAGTTCAATACCACAAAAAAATTTTCATCAAAATCAACGTAGCAAGTTATGCCTGTCGCTCATGCTGAAACTCCGCGACTGAAAATGTTCAGTCGCAGTAAATGTTCTTCTATATATTGAAAACAGATTTGCCTCTGGGGAGCAAAAGAACTGATTTATATAGGTGGGTTTACAGATGTAATTGCTGTTGGGATAAGTGGTAATAAAGACCCCTATTTTTAACTAGTTCTTGATGCGTGCCCTTTTCAACAAGGATACCTCGGTCTAAGACTAGGATGCAGTCAGCATGGCGAATCGTGGAGAAACGATGGGCAATGATAAAGGTAGTGCGAGTTTCCTGGGTAGGAGTATTGCTGTAGCGACTAAAGCGAACTAGATTTTGTTGAAACCGGCGTTCGGAATCGGTATCTAGGCTGCTAGTAGCTTCATCTAAAATTAAAATACGTGGGTTTCTTACTAGTGCGCGAGCGATCGCAATCTTTTGCCGTTGTCCACCAGAAAGCATGATACCTCCCTCGCCGATCCGGGTATTGTATCCTAAAGGTAATGTTTGAATAAAACCATGGGCTTCCGCAAGTTTGGCGGCTGCGATCGCTATATCTGGATTGATCTCAGAATTGAACAGCGTAATATTTTCTAAAATGTTCCCTGCAAACAGAAAAATATCTTGCGGTACTACACCTAACTGGCTTCGTAGTGACTGGGGAGAAATATCACCCAAATCGTACCCGTCAATCAAAATACGTCCACTGTTGGGACGATATAAACCAGCTAGTAAATTTACTAAAGTACTTTTACCAGAACCGCTCAGACCAACAATACCAACTGTCTGTCCTGCTTTTACATGAAAGGAAATATTTTGCAGGGTGTTGCGTTCTGCTTCAGCATTGTAACGGAAACAAACATTTTCAAAATATACATCACCGCGAATTGGGGGCAACATCATTAGCGGTTTTTGCGGATTTTCTTCTGGTTGGGTGACTAAAACATCATTAAGACGTTCCAAGGAAATCAGTACTTCTTGGAACTCATCCCACAACTTCACCAAGCCTAGAATCGGGTTAATAGCACTGCCAATTAGCATATTAAAAGCGACAAACTGACCAACTGACATCTCCCCATTCATTACCAGAGTCGCCCCGTACCACAACATCGCCGTAGTACCGAGGTGATTGATAGAACTAGTTACTAGTTGTAAATTATTAGCCAGCTTTTGACCGCGAAATCGCGCTTGTACCATATTTGTGAAACGTTCTTCCCAACGCCAACGCATGGGGCGTTCCACTGCGGCGGTTTTAACTATGGCAACACCGGTAACAATTTCTACCATTGCCGAATTTTGCGCGGCTGATTTTTGAAAAAGTTCTTGCGATATTTTTTTGAGGAATGGACTTGCAACCGCAGTGGCGATCGCAATTGGTAGAATCAAACCCAACACCATGAATGTTAGGCGCACGTTGTAATACGCCATTAACCCCACGTAAAGAACCAGCATTAGAGCATCTAAAGTGGTACTTACCGCTTGTCGAGTGAGAAAAAGTTGGATTTTACGGTTTTCTTGAATGCGAGTGATAATATCCCCAACTTGACGTGATGTAAAAAACTGCAACGGTAAGCGCAGCATGTGACTAATAAAACCGCCAATGAAAGTAAGTTCCATCCGGTTGGAAAAATATTCCAACAGATATTGGCGCACGGCTTGGACACTAATACGCCAAATACCGAAGAAGAGGAAACCACCGGCGAAGATATTCAGACTGATAAAGCTTTTATGAGGTAATACTTGGTCAAGAACTACTTGAGTAATGACGGGGGCTGCTAGTCCAAAAACTTGTAGCAGTACCGAAGCTAGAACAATTTGCCACAGTAGATTACGATGATGCCAAAAAGCGTGCCAAAATCCACCAAAGGAAATTTTCTCGCTCTTTTTAGCGTGCAAACGTTCGGTAGGGAATAGCAATAGCGCATATCCCGTCCAATTAGCTTCAAACTCCTGACGTGAAAGCGATCGCTTACCGACACCGGGATCACAAATTAACACGCGATCGCCTTTGACTCGCCAGACAACAATATAATGAACTCCTTGCCAATGGGCGATCCAAGGGTTAGTCTGTAATTCTAATTTGCTCAAAGACGCCCGTACTGGTAGTGCATCGTATCCCAAAGTTTCCGCAGCATCAGCTAAAGCCGAGAGAGACGCACCCATCCGGTTTGTCTGTGCTAAATTGCGCAGGGTATTAAGGCTAAAACGTTTACCCCAGTAGAGGCTAATCATCGCCAAACACGCCGCACCACAGTCAGAGGAACTTTGTTGTTGAATAAAAGGATAGCGACGCCACAACCGGCTTGCTGACCAACGCTGATTCCTGACTGAAGGTAAATCAATTTCTGCTGTAGGTTCTGATACTGTTGCACTCTCTGTTTCTCGATGTTCAGAAAACGCCAAGAATTTCCCCTCGTCCCCCTCGTCCTCAATCTCCTTAACCTTCCCCACTTCTTCCTGACTATTGAGAAATATTTCTGGCGCGATCGCCCTAGCTAGTTCCCAATTTTCTTTTGGCATGTGGTATAATAGTAAGTCCGTTTGGGCAATCCAAGCGGGAAAACTAACATTGGGATATCCCCAACTTTCTCCCACCCGTGGCGACTGAGTATCTGGTGTGGAACTACTAATTTTTCCACGTACCAGCCAAAAGCGACCTTGGGAAGCGGGAGTTACTAGCGATAAAAGAGAACTAGCGCTGACCTGAGTTTGGATTAGGTAAGGTACTAGTTTTTGTAAAGTATGGCTAGTGTGGGAACGTAATGTTGTGGCTGTTTTGAAAAAAATTAAAGCTTGGCGCTTGTAAACTGCTTGCTGCAAAGAATCTTCCCAATCAGGAAGCTTTTGTAACCAGTATTTGAGATCATCCAAGCGAATATGTGCCACAAAACCCGCAGTAGCAGCGATCGCTCGGTAAGGTAAAGGATAATTGCCGAATAAATGGTCTATCCCAAATGTTTGTCCAGCTAAAAGCAACTGAGTTGGCACTTCTCGCCCAGCAGTAGTGTCAAAACCCAGCAGCCGTACTCGACCTTGGCAAACTAAGTAGAGAAGATTATTACTTTCTTCCGTTTGCCTGTCTGGGCTATAACAAGTGAGGTCGTCACCGAGTTGGAATTCACGCAGAATCCAAACTTGGCTAAATTGTGATGCGAGTTTTGTATCTCCTGCAAATATCTTTACAAGCTTGAGGATAATCGCTTCTAGAGTGGGAGAATACTGTTTGTTGGTATAAATGTGTTCTCCCTGAACTCTTAACGACGAGTACGAGTTCATTGTTTTATCTCTGATGCCTGGGTAAGCTTATTAACTTGATTTTGAAATGTGCGGTTGCAATCTAAAAAGGTGAATTAATCTTTCACTGCATAGCTTTTGCCAGACAATAACAGCCTTTGAAAAGCAAAATTCTTGGTGTTTTTAATCACCGACAGTCTGCTACTAAATTTGCAGTGAAATTAGTAGCAGTGGAAGTTGAAAAAATAACATTTGAACTAGCCGAACCCAATTTTTTCTCTCAACAGAGTATTAATCACCTTCTTAAAATTTCGATTGGTATTGTTAAGAAACTTCTTACACTTTATCAAAAGTTTACTGAAGTTTTAATCCAAATTTATCCATTTGAACATTGTCATTTTGTACTAATAGACACATGCAACCGATTGTAAAAATCTGGTAAAACAGTGATTTGGAAGATAGATTCTTTGGTAAATGTTAGAGTTTTTACTCCCAAAAAATGCCAAAAAACCAATTTTTGATATAGCCCTTTGTCAACAGCAAACAGGGATTTGGCGATAGTATTTTTCATTGTCTTCAAAGCTACAAATATTCAAATTGCAAAAATTAGATTGCGAAAACTAACAGCCCTCTGCTCTCTTGTTGTAACAACTCAGGACTGTTTAATTATTTGCGTTACTTGCCCCGATATTTATTTCCGAGGCTTACGTCTTAAGCTTGCAGCCAATGCTAGAAAAAATTATTATGTACTATTTTTGCATGAGAGTGCAACATCTAGTTGTCCAAAGACAGCTATATAAAAGAGATAGATTGCAATCATAAAAACCTCGCACGAAGTGGAGAAACCCTTTATCTTTAGGCTAAAGAGAAACGCAACGCATGAACTTTAGTTCTCATCAACAAGTCTCCAAAATATGAATTTAGTCAAGACTTGATGACTTTTCGCAAAATTGTGGAACTCAGAAAACAGAGGAACGTAATAGCTAAAAATGTAACGATTAACTGTTGTTTAGTTTACAAACACTCAACTTTTACCCTTTTATAGTCAGGGTGAGAGAATCAGATGAGGCTAAAAGTTATACCATTTTGGATTTGAGATTTTAGATTGTAAAAACCTTGGTAATTGGCTGTTTTTGCAATCAATCTGACGCAAATATTTTTCCAAATGGTATTAAAGATGCAAGAGATCCAAATCGGAGGGTAACTGGAATTAGACTAGTAAAGAATTTTCCGACTCTTAGCCGGTAAGAGTGTTAATTGGATAATTCATATTAGACAATTACAAGCAATGCAAAGAAGAACCGGATTTTTATGTTCAGTTCATGGGAAAAAATTGGGAGTGGGGAGTAGGGGAGTAGGGAATAGGGCATTGGGCATTGGGCATTGGGCATTGGGCATTGGGCAT